>JACMJX010000068.1 GCA_014380425.1 Chitinophagaceae bacterium
CACTGGAAGGCACCGAACACCCTATTCCGCATAATGGCATTATTGAAAACGATTGGGCTATTCACCAATTGGAAACTACCATGAATTTCTCCCGTAATAATAAATGGCTCTCTTGGTATGTGGGGGGATTAAACTTCCAGGTAGAGCACCATCTCTTTCCGCGGATATCGCATGTGCACTATCCGGCCTTATCATTAATTGTAAAGGAAACTACCCGCGAGTTTAATATTCCTTACCGGGAGAACAAAACGTTCATGCAGGCTTTCAAATCACATGTCGATTTCCTGAAGAAATTGGGCAAATTACCTGATCTCAACGAAGCCATCGGGTAATTATCTTCATTAACGCATCGAAATGTTCGCCAAAAACGCATTAAAACTGCCCCCCGTAATTTATGGCACCAGTGGCCTTGGAAACATTTACGAAGCTATTTCTTACGATACGAAGTTAGCCATTGTAAAAGAATGTGTAGATCATTCATCGGGCATCCCTGTTTTCGACACTGCAGGTAAATACGGAGCAGGCCTTGCACTTGAAGTGTTGGGCAGCTGCCTGAAAGATTTAGGAGTTCACCCGAAGAATGTTATTATCAGCAACAAGCTTGCATGGTATCAAACACCACTTATTACCCCCGAACCTACTTTTGAAAAGGGTATCTGGAAAGAACTGAAAAACGATGCCACTCAGAAAATAAGCTATGAAGGTATAATGGAATGCTTTCACCAGGGAAATGAGCTATTGGGCCATTATAATTCACAGATGGCTTCTGTGCATGATCCGGATGAGTATCTGGCTACAGCTACTAATAAAGAAGAGGAGGACAGGTTGTACGAGGATATTCTGCAAGCCTACCGGGCGCTTGCCACACTAAAAGAAGGAGGGAAAATAAGGAGTATCGGCGTTGGTTCAAAACAATGGAAGGTGATCCGTCGCATATCAGCCGATGTGAATCTTGACTGGGTAATGATCGCCAACAGTCTCACATTGCACAGTCACCCCGAAGACCTCATTGAGTTTATAGCCCGGTTGAATAAAAAAGGTGTTTCCATTATCAACTCAGCCGTTTTTAATGGAGGTTTCTTGATTGGAAGCGATTTTTATAATTATATAGAAGTAGATAAGCACACACCGGAGGGTAAAGCCCTGTTCGAATGGAGGGATGCTTTCTTCTTCCTTTGCAGTGAGTTTGGCATCCGGCCTGCGGAAGCCTGTTTTAATTTCGGCTTTAATATTCCCGGGGTGGTAAGCGTGGCGTTAAGTACTACGAAGCCTGAAAAAGTGAAACGAAACGTCGAAATGAGCACTAAAAAAATCCCCGCCGAGTTCTGGGATGCCATGATAGAGAAAAACCTGATCGGTAAAAATGTTCTGTCTTATAGAGCCTGACAGTATCACAACCAACCCAGTTCCAGCTTTGCCTCATCGCTCATCATTTCACGGCTCCATGGAGGGTCGAAAGTGAGGTGAACATGCACGTCCCCCACACCTTCAATGGCTTTCACTTTAGACTCTACTTCCAGTATTATTTCTCCCGCGACAGGACAGGCAGGGGCGGTAAGTGTCATGGTGATCTGCACGTCGTCATTGTCCTTTACCTGGATACTGTACACCAGTCCAAGTTCAAAGATATTAACCGGTATTTCCGGGTCATGAACAGTTCGAAGGGCGTCTTCTATCTGGTCTCTTAACAATAATTCACTCATGATTTTGCATTATTTATCTGCTGCAGATGAAAAGCAAGTGCAAATGATTTAATCTGTTGTAGCATGGATAGTAAGCCGTTGGATCGGGTAGGGGACAGGTGACTATTGAGCCCGATGGCATTTACGAAATAGAGATCCGCATCTACGATTTCCCTGGGAGTGTGCTGAGATAGTACTTTAATAACCATACTGATAAGACCCTTGGTAATGATCGCGTCACTATCTGCCGTAAACCAGACTTTACCGTCCTTATGTTCTGCGTGAAGCCACACCCTGCTCTGGCATCCCTTTATAAGATTTTCTTCCGTTTTAAACCGTTCTTCAATCAGCGGCAGCTCTTTCCCTAATTGGATAATGTATTCATATTTGTCCATCCAGTCGCTGAATAATCCGAATTCTTCGATAATATCTTCCTGTTGTTCGTGAATGCTCATAAGTGTCTTATGCTTTATCAACTCAGCATGGCTACCGCTTTTTGAACCCCGGCGGCCAGCAAGTCTACTTCCTCTTTGGTATTATAAAGTGCGAAAGAGGCCCTGACTGTACCGGGAATTCCAAAGAAATCCATAACCGGCTGTGTGCAGTGGTGTCCTGTGCGGACAGCTATACCCTGCTTATCCAGCAGTTCGCCCACATCGAAAGGATGAAGTCCATCCATTAAAAAAGAGATTGCACCAGCCCGGTCGGCAGCTTTACCTACGAAAGTAATGCCCTCTATGGCGGAGAGTTTCTCCAGCGCATAGCCTATCAGTTCATGTTCTGCCTGCTGTATATTTTTAATCCCGATATTTTTTACATAGTCTATGGCAGCGGATAGTCCCACTGCCCCGGACACATCGGGAGTGCCCGCTTCGAACTTATAAGGCAGCTCATTGTAAATGGTTTTTTCAAAACTGACCGTTTTGATCATATCGCCGCCACCCTGCCACGGGGGAAGCATATTTAACCATTCTTCCTTACCATACAACACACCTATACCTGTAGGTCCATATAACTTATGTCCGGAAAATACCAGGAAGTCAGCCCCCAGATCCTGCACATCCACGGGCATGTGCTGCACTGCCTGCGCCGCATCTACCAATACCGGAATGTTTCTGGCATGAGCCCGGGAAATAATTTCTTTTATATTATTAACCGTTCCCAACGAATTGGAAACATACGTACATGCTACTATTTTCGTTCTGTCATCCAGCAAAGCATCCAGTTGCTCCAGCATTAATACGCCGTTATTGTCCATTGGCAGCACCTTTAATATGGCTTGGCGCTCTTCGCAGATCATCTGCCAGGGCACTATGTTGGAATGATGCTCCATCGCCGTAATGAGGACGCCGTCTCCTTTTTTCAGGAAACTTCTTCCGAATGTATTCGATACCA
>JACMJX010000069.1 GCA_014380425.1 Chitinophagaceae bacterium
AAAGGGATTTAATTATGATTTCGGGATCCTGCATGTATAAGCTTTGATAAATGATAAATGTAGAAATATATAAGCCGTGTTGGTCAACAATACATATAATAGATCCGATACGGGATTTTTATGTGCACTGAAAATTAAAGCCGGCGTGCTAACAACAGAATAGAAAAGTACACCTGTAATTATGAAAAAAGACGGCTCCTTCTGTAATTCCGAATAAGGAAGTTCTTTAAAAACATAATGTAGATATAGTAAACAATTAATTGTAAAATACAAATTTAACGGTAGAACGCACTTCCATGTAGAAAAGTTAAAAGCTGTCCTTGAAAGGAATACCTTGACAAATACTATTAGATATGAAATAACTAGAAAAGATAAAATTATTCTCTGATTTTTTTTGACCAATAATTTAAAAAAAATGTGTGTTAAAAATATAAATTCAATAAGGGTAAACACATTGTAGGGCGTTTCGTAAGTACTTTGTAAAATATTATCTGCCTCTGAATAATAAATATCCACTATACTTTCCGTAACAAGAGCTAGTAGGTTATAGAAGGGGAAAAGCCTTAGATACCGTGGATTGTAACTTTTAAAGCAGAAAAACAATGAGGCCATCAATGAGGCAAACATAGTGGACCGCAACAGTATAAATAAAATGTAGGCTAAGGTCATTTGGATAAACTTATAAGTAATATTACTAAATATTTAAAAAACAGGTAGGGTGAAATCACCTCATTTTTTAAAAATGTATCTTTTTTAGGTTTAGATCAGGGGAGGAAATGTTGCATAAAAAAATATTTTTAAAAATATTTGACATTTCTGGTTGTAAAACAACAGGCTCAAGTGTCTTTACATATGAAACAAACCAAACCTGATGACCTATTTGCAATTAACCAATGAACCAGAGCTTCTCTCGAGGCTCGCGCGTGGGGATAAAAGAGCTCATGATGCCTTTCTCCAGCACTATAAACCGTTAGCAAAGCGTTTTGTGTCTGGCTGCGTATTCTGTCCACCGGACGAGCGTGATATGGAAGATCTTATCCAGGACGTGTTCTTAAAGGTGTGGGAAGTGCGGGATACCATGGAAAACGTGCAATCATTCACAGCATATCTGCTGTGCGTTGCCAGGAACGTGCTGATAAACTCCGAGCGGCATCGCCAGAAACGGAAGAAGGTCTTTATCCATCTTTCCTTTTCGAGGGCGCCCGAGTTCAGGGAGGTGGAGGATAAAATGGCGTACAAGTTCTATCATCAGTCCGCACATCGGGCTATTACTGGATGGAACGTTGGTATGGCATCACGGTGGTGTATGAAGGTGCCGTGCCACAGTTAATTTTCTCACTCGATGCCACCCGCAAGATAAAACTGGAAGACCCTGTGGATTCCGCTTATATGGAAACACTTTTAAATCGCATTAACATCATCAACCCGTAAGCGTCTAAAAAGTTTCGCGCCAGAAATAGGGGTGTTGGCGAACTTTTTTCCGATTGGCCGCGAACTTCCAAATCAAACAGCCTCCCTCTCACCCTATATTGCATCATCATCTAAACGCAACGGGGGCCGCGCTTAGAAACAGGGGAGGAGCGCCTCCTGGTTCTACCCCGGAACGGATGGATGACAAAGAAGATTTGTTGCTTTAAAACCTTGGAACAAGGATAAGACAAGGATAGAGCAAGGATAAGACAAGGATGACTGAAGCAACAATCCGGAGCGAAAAACAATCGAAAACAATTTAAAAATCTAACAAATGGCAAAATCTGATGATAACGTAGTAATGAAAGGAATGACCGGCATTATTGGTGATATGCTGGTATTCAAGAACCGGGCAGGCCAGACAGTCGTTTCTAAAATTCCAAAGTTCAAGGAAAACCGCGTTGCTACCGCCAAACAGCAACTGGTACAGGACAGGTTCGCCATGGCTTGCTTTTATGCAAAAGCCGCTATTAACAACCCAGACACTAAAGAGGCCTACCAGGCCGCTGCGGAAAGGGGACAATCGGCCTACAATGTGGCGTTCGCTGATTTCTTTAATGCACCGATCATAGTGAGTATTACCAAAGAAAGCTATACAGGTGCCGTGGGAAGTAACCTATCGATTCGTGCAAAGGACGACTATAAGGTTACCCGGATAAAAGTAAGCATACGTGCCGCAGATGACACCTTGATAGAAGAAGGCGATGCGGCTGCGCCGGTTGATACGCTGGAATGGGAGTACGCGGCTACAGTAGCCAATCCTCTCGTTGCCGGTTCAAAAATCAAAGTAACGGCTTATGATCTTCCCGGTAACGAAACTTCATTAGAAGTAGTACTTTAATTATGGAGCTGCACCTGCAGCGTACGTATTTTTCAAGAGGCACGAATGGGATATTGAAGCTGGAAGATAGTATCCTCTGCTTTACCATAGAGCTGCCCTGGAGGGATAACGGGAGAGGCCTCTCTTGCATCCCCGAGGGGAAGTACAGCCTCGAGAAACGGTACAGCCCACGCTTAAAAGATCACCTGCAGGTAGAGCATGTACCAGGCCGCACATTGATCCTTATTCATCCCGCCAACAATGCTCTTACGGAATTGAAAGGCTGCATAGCGCCGGTGAGCAACCTGACTGGCGAGGGAACGGGGGATGGCTCAAAAGCGGCTTTCGGGCTGGTGCGGCGGTTGGTATATAAAACTATACAGGCAGGAGAAAGGGTATGGTTGGTAATCGATTAATCAAACATTAAAAATCAAGTTATGACACAAAAACAAATAGACAGCATGTCTCTAACCGAGCGGTTGACTGCTCGTACGCCAAAGTTCTTTCAGAAACTGAAGATCATCGGCATCTCGCTGGCAGCGGCCGCAAGTGCTTTGCTAGCGGCTCCCGTGGCACTTCCTGCTATCGTAGTAACCATTGCGGGTTACCTGGCAGTAACGGGCACTGTAATAAGTGCAGTTAGCCAGGCTACGGTGGAGAGCTAAAACAATCCTGCGTCCCTGCCTTTTGGCGGGGACGCATTTTAATGATAACCAATAAAAACATAGTTATGGCAAAAGTATCACGGGGCAGTCTGTTTCATGGATGCTCTGGAAAAATGGGAAACCTTGTTTTTAGAACAAGGGGTAATGTTACAACGGTAAGCAAGTGGCAAGGAAGCAAGAAAACGAAACCTAGTGTAAGACAGGAAAAGGTACAAGGAAATTTTGGACGTGCTGCGAAGTATGCTAAGGAGGCGATTCGCGATGCAGCATTGGTTGCTCTTTACACGCCTAAGGCGGTTGATGGTAAATCTGTATACAATGTAGCTTTTGCAGATGCATTTCACTCGCCAGTGGTGGAGGCGATCGATGCTACCGGTTACAGAGGGGAAGTGGGTGGAACCATTCTTATAAAAGCGACGGATGATTTCAAAGTGGCGCGGGTGAGCATTTCTGTCTTTTCCGGGGAAGACGGGTTGATCGAGACCGGGGATGCAGTGGTGAGGGAGGATGGGATCTGGATGTTTACGGCTATGGAGAGGAATAGGGATTGGGAGGATTGCAGGGTGTTGGTGATGGCCTGGGATCTGCCAGGGAATGTGGGTGGGATGGAGGTAAGGTTGTAGGATTTTTTCTTCTCTTACCCTTTCTTGTGTTGATGTAACCGTTTTTTAGTTCAACCAACGCTTCTGCCCCCATTCTGGGGGGCATTCAAAGCAGGAGTCAATGTTTTGCCAAATTCGGTTATAGAATACTCAACTCTCATGGGTGGTTTAACTCCATACCCTTACCTTTTAATTATAAGCCATCTTCTGATGCGTAAACATTGTTTTAAATTTAAGCTTATATAGCAGTGAAATCAATAAGTACAGTTTATGATACATTGCGCTTTATTTATTATTTTGCCAAAGACAATTAGCCTATAATCATCCCTTTACGGGCAATGTATTGCCCATCCTCAAGCATATTTAATACATAAAACCCATTTTAGCTACTACAATTACATA
>JACMJX010000070.1 GCA_014380425.1 Chitinophagaceae bacterium
TACAAGCGTGAAAATGAGTTGACTAATGTAACTTCAAATGCAGACCAATATGTGGCTCAAGCTGGTGAGTACAGCAAACAACTTTCTGAACTAGGAATCCAAATTCAGGTATTGGAATCTATTGAAGACTATATCAATAAACAACCTGGAAAGTTTGAACTTGTTCCTAGCACCCTTTCGATTCAAGATCCTACACTAGTTCAGTTGATCACCCGATTTAACGAGTTGCAGCTGGAAAGAGAGAGGATGTTGAGAACAACGTTGCCAAATAACCCACTCGTTCAGGATCTAAATGAACAGCTGGCGAGTTTACAGCTCAATATTCTTGAGAACTTGCACAATATCAAGAACGGTTTGGTTATTACCCAGAAGAGTTTGCAGTCATCATCTGGCAGATTCAGGTCCCAAATTCAAAAGGTTCCGTCTATAGAACGCGACCTCTTGGAGATCAACAGACAGCAGGGAACGAAAGGAAATCTTTATCTCTATTTGCTGCAAAAACGTGAAGAATCTGCTTTAGCTCTTGAAATAACTGTTTCCAACTCTCGCTTACTAGATCCGGCTACTGCCGAGGATATCCCTGTGAGCCCGAAAAGAACCTTGGTTTACCTTCTTGCACTTATTATTGGCTTAGGTCTTCCCTTCTCCGGCATTTATGTGAAGGATGCGCTTAACAATAAGATACAGAGTAAACGGGATATACACCGGGGAACCAGTACGCCAATACTCGGCGAGATTTCTCATAATAGCAGTGGCAAAAGCCTCATTGTCACGGAAGAAAGCGGCACATCAATTGCCGAACTCTTTCGCCTTATCCGTTCAAATCTACACTTTGCAACAGCAGGGAAAGAGAATAAAGTTGTCCTCATAACTTCCAGCACAAGCGGTGAAGGCAAAACATTTTTCTCTATTAATTTGGCGGCAAGCTTAACCTTAATTGGTAAAAAGGTTGCACTGCTCGAACTGGATCTCCGGATGCCGAGTATGTCGAAGCAATTAGGGATTACTCCAGGGATTGGAATTTCGGATTACTTAGTTGCAACAGACAAGGTTGCCATTGAAGATGTTATAAGGCCACATGCAACGGTGCCGGGTCTATTCATCGCGAGTTCCGGATCGCTTCCTCCAAATCCAGCCGAATTAATGATGTCTCATAACCTCGCACATCTCATTAGTGAGTTAAAAATAAGTTTCGACTATATAATTATTGACACTGCGCCTGTGGGGAAGGTTGCGGACGCTTTCAGTCTTAGTTCATTAATCGATTCAACCATTTATGTCGTGCGCTATAACTACACTGAAAAGTCTCAGTTAGACCTTATTGAAGATATCTATACGAATAAAAAGCTAGCTCATCCGATGATCGTCCTTAACGATGCCAAGGAAGAAACAACTCATGCCTACGGCTATGGGTATAACTATGGGTATAAGAAAAATGAAAAACAGGAGGTTAGTGTTTCATAGTCGTATTCTTTTTACGGCGAATAAGAAAATGACCTGTGTTAAATTCTTTTGAAGAGTGTGGGGTAGACTCTGTTTTGAAATTGCTCTTATTACTAACGCTTTATGTCAACAGCATCTCGTTTAATTTCTGGTAGTGCCGCCTCGTGGATGCGAATTGGTATTACGATGTTATCGCAGATTGCATTGGTTCCTCTCTATCTCAATTATTGGAGCGTAGAGACCTATGGGGTATGGTTGGCAATACAAGCTTTAGTGGCTATAATGACTATGATGGACCTCGGCCATCAAACATTTCTAGGATATGAGTTTTTAAAATTCGGCAAGGATAAGACCTCCGAACTAAGTCAATATTTGTGGTCGGGTGCTTCAGTGGGTTTAGCAATTGGTGCTCTCCAAATACTCGTGATAGTAGGATTTATTTATACGGGGGCGCTTCCATATCTACTTGGGATATCTGAACTCGAGGAGATTGCATTAATTGAAACAGCAGGTCTCGTTCTTTTACTTCAGGGGATTGTCTGGTTAATAGCATCTAGCACGGGTGGGCTATTTGTACGTGCCCTCGAACCATTCGGTTACTTTCCCAGAATGGCTTGGTGGGGGGTTTTTACAACGCTGGTTGTAAATTTGGCGCCTGCATTAGCATTGACAATTGGAGCCGGCTTACTGGAGACCGGAGTCGTTACCGCCGTTTCAACCATCCTCATTAATATTCCATTATACATCGATATGTTCCGATTAATGCGCAAGGAAAGGATAAATTTTACTACTCCTTCATTTAGGATCGGCTACAAGAATTTTATTCGTTCCACCGCCATTGCCGGAAAGTTATTACTAGAGAATGCACGTCAACAAGGCGTCCGTCTGGTACTGGCTCCTCTTTCTGGTGCGGCCGGTTTGGCTGCTTTTTCAACGATGAGAACCGGATCAAACGTGGCCCTGCAAGGCTTAAATACGATTACAAATCCGTTAATGCCGGACCTGATGCGTTTCTTGCATGCACGCGATCAGATTCGTAGTGAAGCGGCTTTCGGAACTGTTTGGATTGTTGTTGTTGCTCTAATGGCACCTGCCGTAGTTGTTTTGCAGGTTTTTATTGGTCCGCTTTTTTCCCTCTGGACGCAGGGACGGATACCCTTTGATCCTAGTCTTTTTGCCATTCTTTCATTGACAGTCCTGGTGTATGCAGTGGCTCAACCTGCGATGGCAGTAGTGCTTGGTAATAATTTAATAAAACCTCAGTTGATACTGTCTGTACTGGCAGCGGTCACAGTAATCGGTGGGATAATTTTTTTGGTACCGTTAATAGGAATTTTAGGCGCCGGGGTTGCATTGCTCGCTGCAGAGCTGGTCGCATCAGCTGGTTATACATATTGGGCTACTGGATGGCTACGAAAGAATACGCTTTATTGGCCAATTCGTTCCTTTGTAATCGCGTCAAGTTCAGTCATTGTTGCTGGAGCTTCCATGTGGTGTATGATCCTCCTTCCGGAGTTGAAGTGGGTCACATTTACTATTACGATGGTTCTTTTGGTATGGAATCTTTGGAGATATTGGCAAGTATTGCCGTTGGTGGTTACCCAACATGCCAGGCATATTTTGAACAAGGTACCAGGGTTTAAGAAATTATTTTTTGTTTAGTGGCTTAGAATCTAAAATATGAGTGCTGTACCAACAATTTCGATTTTGACTCCTGTGTGGAATGGTCTTCCTTATATAAAGGAATGTGTTGAGTCGGTACTAATGCAGGATTTTCAGGACTGGGAATTCATCATCAGTGATAACGGTTCCACGGATGGAACTCGGGATTATCTGGATACCCTTCAGGATCCAAGAGTAAAGATTTTTAAGCAGGAGAAAAATCTTGGGATTGATGGAAATTTAAATTTCCTGTTTACGAAAGCGAATAGTTCACTAGCTTACACGTTGTGTGCTGACGATTATTTTTATCCTGGAGCATTAAGACTTGTCTTAACAGAATGGGAAACAGTTTCATCAGATACGGCCTTTATTGCCTTTAATTGGAAGGAGGTTGTTAAGCATAGCATAATGGCCCGCTATTCCTATGAGATTCTTCCAAAGAACCTTGATTCTGCCAAGTCTCAGCTGGCTTTTTTTCTCTTTGGAAATATACCAGGAAATCTATCCAATGTTTCGTGCAAGGTAGACGTAATAAGGACCTCCGGAGGCTTTGACGAACGTTTAACACAAGCTGGCGATTTTGAGATTTGGGCGCGAATAACCAGAACCCAGGGAATGGTTTTAAGCGACACGGAAACAGCGTATGTACGCAGGCATGAAAATACGGCGTCACTCTATCTGAATAAACAAGGTCAGTTATTTGCCGAGCACATTTCTATATACGAAAAACTCGTTGAACAATTATCTCCCCGGTTTGACCGGAAGAAGTTGATCAATTATTTTAATCTTGAAATCTGTTCCTTTCACCTTCGCCATGCCATCAAAGCAGTGATATTAGGTCAGTCCGCCAGTATGAAGGTTTATTTGAACAACAAGTCTTCAATATTCTGGCCAAATTGGAAGCGCCTGGTTTTATGCCTTCCGTTCGCATTAAATGAAACTGTCCGTATGCGCTTACTCGTCCTTATGGCCGGTAAATTTATTAACAGAGAATAATAAGATTGTGGTAACCAGATTTTACATTTTTATACTAGAATGTTCGCCCTTGCGGATTGATAGTCGAATATTTAAAGCAATTTTAAAATTTTGTAAACAGGATGACTGAGCAAATACATATCGCTCCCAA
>JACMJX010000071.1 GCA_014380425.1 Chitinophagaceae bacterium
AATGTGATCGACGTGAAATACATGCCGCTTGCTACTTATGAACTTCATATACCACTCGCTAAAGACAATCCGCCCTTTCCTAAAGGAACAAAGACAATCACCGCCGCTGGGGTATTGCCGGAAGTATGGGCAAATGGTAAGCTGATAGATTACGAGGAATGGAATTCTTACGAAGTGGATCAGGGCGACAATATCGTGTTCCAGAAATGGGGAAGCGGCTCCATTACCTTGCAGTCGGCAACAAACGGTCTTAAAATTGTCGTAGACCCTGCTACCGCTAAAATCTCTTACTTCAAATTTACTCCGGCACTCCGGAAATAAAACGATTGCCACACTGCATACTCCTTTCTTTATAAAATAGCATCCCTCCAGGGACTGCTTACTGTAAAACTGGTAGAAATCTACCATTGATGCGCTGCTTACTTTTCCAGACGTTTGCTATGGCTTTGCTTATCACCGGATCCGGTGATTAAAAAGAGAATGATGGTGATTTTTCGCGTGTAGCTTAAGTGCCATATTTGTTGTATAAATCATTGGCAGCACAATCAATTAATTACCGGGTGTAGCATCGATTATTCAAACATATTAATTATGTCTCATTATCAGTTGGCAAGCGTAAGTCTTTTCTTTTCAACATTACTAAGTGGATTCTTTGCCGGTATTGGTTTCTTTACGGCAATGGGTCTTAACCCGGCAATGAGATTGATGACGGACAGAAACTTTATTGAATTCTGGCAACACATAGACCATTACATGGCTGCAAGAATGATACTATTCGGTCCGCTGCTTTTACTTTCAATCGTCATCAGCATCATCTCACTTATAAAAGACCTTAAGTCGCCGTCTTTCTGGTTTTTAGTAGCTGCCTTTGTTTTGTTGATAGGAGACCTCGTATTCGCTACAATAAATAATTTTCCGCTGAATAAATTAATACAAAGCCTGGATCTGAACAATCTGCCCTCGGATGTTAATGATATAAAGCTTAAGGTGGTACACGCATTCGATACCCGGGTAATTTTTATGATGAGCTCTTTTGTAATGGTACTTATAAGCGTTTGGTTCCGTAACTGGAAATAACATCTAAAACATAAAACAATGAATATATTGATCTTCGGTGCCTCCGGAGCTACCGGCAGGCATCTTGTTGCCCAGGCAATAGAGCAGGGCTTCCACGTTACAGCCTTCGTTAGAAATCCCGGGAAGCTGACCTTAAAACATTCCAGACTTAGAGTGGTGTTGGGGAATGTTACCAATTATGGTCTTGTAAAGAAAACCGTGAAGGGTCATGATGTCGTATTCTCTGCTCTTGGTGCATCAAGCCCCTTTAAATACGATGAATGTATCGCGTATGGCGTGCAGAATATAGTTAGATCTATGGAAGAGAGCTACGTCGATCGTCTCATTTCAATGTCTTTTATAGGCGTAAAAGAAAGCAGGCCGCAGGGCGGTTTTGTTATTAAGTATATAGCGCCGGTATTGTTGCATACAGAAATAAAATTACATCAGGAGATAGAGTATCTCATAAAAAGAAGCGCGTTGAATTGGACGATCATTCGCCCTTCAACACTCAGTAACGGGCCGCACTCCGGAGTCTACAGGATTGGCGAATACGTGTCGGCAACTACTCCTGTTTCCCTGATATCCCGGGCGGATGTCGCAGATCTGATGATCCGCCAGGTGAAGGATTCTTCTTATATAAGAACGGCCCCGGCTATTATGTATTAGTCTCAGTTAGGGCTGTAAAGACTGTGTACGAGTTTTCGTCACGGTACGCTGCTTCCGCTTATTCATTCATTCAATTCACCATCAAATAATAATTATTATGAAGACAATTATGTTATCGTTCGGCCTGCTGCTCACAGCTTTCACTATCGAACCGGATCTATTAACAGGCAGGTGGCAAAGCCCTGTATCGCCAAAAGGAAATGTGACTACAGTTGTTTTTAAAGCCGATAATACGTTCGAGGGATTTGTAAATAACAAGCCCTTCGTTTCCGGGTCGTATAAACTTCAGGACAGCGTTTTCACCATGCAGGACAATGGGTGTAACGGAGTAGTGTCAATGTACAAACCGATTTTCTTTAGTAACAACGACTCACTAAGGTTTGAACTGATTATGGACAGTTGTATCAATAGAAGCGAGGGAGTAAAGAGACTGGTACTCGGAAGGGTAAAATAATAGTATATGAAGAAGATAACGATCGTTTTTACAATAGTTTTCCTGGCATTTATCGTGGCTTCATTTGTATCGAAGAGCACCATCACTAAAGAAGAGTTGGGCCAGCAACTCTTTTTCGATCCCATACTTTCCAGGGATAGTACGATAAGCTGCGCCAGTTGCCATAAGCCGGAATTTGCTTTCGCAGACACGTCGGCTGTCAGCATTGGTCATGGAGGTGCCCGGGGTAAAAGGAATACGCCCTCATCTATGAACCTGATACTTCATGAAAACTTCTTTTGGGATGGCCGGGCAAAGGGCCTGGAAGAACAGGCGCTGATCCCGATAGAGAACCCTGTAGAAATGAATCTTCCCATCGAGGAAGCATTGGAACGGTTGAACCGTAACAGCAAGTACAACGGGCGGTTTAAAGCCGTATTCAATAAAAGGCCAGACCGGGCAAGCCTTGCAGCAGCATTGGCGGCTTTTGAACGTACGCTGGAAACGAGTAACAGCTCCTTTGATGAATGGAAGTTTTCGGATGATCCTGCCGCCATCAGTGATAGGGCGAAAAGAGGATTTCATCTTTTTAATACGAAAGCCAACTGTGTTAAGTGCCATTTCGGGGCAGACCTTACGGCAAATGAGTTCAGGAATATCGGTCTGTTTAATGGCAAGAATCTCAATGATAGTGGCCGGATAGTGGTTACTGGCAAGGCGGAAGACCTGGGCAGGTTCAAAACACCCTCGCTTCGCAATGTTGCGCTAACGGCGCCCTATATGCACAATGGAATACTGCCAACCTTAAAGGATGTCATAGAATTCTATAACGATCCGGGAAAGCTGGCAAGCCAATCTATCAACAGGGATAGTTTGATGATAAAACCCTTGCAGCTCACCGAACAGGAGAAGGATGACCTCCTGGCATTTCTGAATTCGCTTACGGATAAACGTTTTTTAGTCCACAACAAATAATACCTTATTACCAATAAACATTTAATATAGCAACGCATGAACAATTCTTTATTCAGAACCATTATCCTTTTCCTGTTTATCATCATGACCTTCTATTGTTACGGCGCGGGAATGATGGATTATTTCGCTATTTACGAACCCTGGAAAATGATCGATGAACGAATCTTCGCCGATTTTCATCAGTATCAGGGCAAACGGGTGATCAGTATTTTCGTGATACCATCGGCTGTAATGACATTGTTAAATATCCTGGCTGTAATCTTCCCCCCGGGATATGTAAAAGTGAAATGGCTTTGGCTATCGCTCATCGCCTATGCGTTCGACTGGATCTTCAGCTTTACCATGCAGATACCTATTCAGCTGGAGCTGGAAAAAAGGAAAGATCTTCATTTGCTCCAGGAATTACTGGCTACGAACTGGTATAGATTTACCGCCGATACCTTGCAGTTTATAATGGTGTGCGTGCTGTTATGGGAGTTATTGAAACAGGCAGCTACCATAAGGCAGCATCTTGCTACCCGTAATTTTCAATGAAATTAACATTTAAAAGAAAGCCCGGTGTTTGTTAATCAACCACCGGGCTTCTTATTAGCTGATCCTGTTGATCAGCTCGATCGTATTATTTACATGATACTTTTCAAACATCTTACTCTTTATATTTCGCACGGTATTGTGGCTTATTTTCAGATACCATGCTATTTCTTTTGTACTCAGGCCCTGCCTGAACAAAGTAACCAGTTCGCCCTCTCTTTTGGAAAGTGGCACACGCTCCGCCATCGGCTTGTATTCCGTTAGTTTCCGCATACCCTCTTCTTGTTTAAAGAGTTCCACTTTCACCCCGGTAAAAGCCTTTTCGGAAGTGATGTCGCGTAATAGTATATAGTATAAATTTCCAGATCCTGCTATATTCAGTGTCGCCTTTTCATCGTATAGGTACACCAACTGTCTATCGGGCCGCATAAACCGGTAATGAAATACCATCCGGTAATTCATGTGCTCTTCCGATGGAATGGATATAAGATACTGGTACATGTAGTTAAAGCAATTGTGCAAGTCCTCCTGATCGGAGTCATGCACGCGGCTAAAGTATTTTGAATATCCATTACCTGGCAGCAACTGATCCCTGTCGTATCCTGATACGGCAGGCAGGTTCTTACTGGCATACAGCAGCTCGGGGTGCATCATAGGGCAGGTCATGATAGCCCACTGCGGAAAAAGCAGCTGCATCTTGTCGAACATCTCGAATACATCCCGCCGGTTTTCTGCACCTGCCAGTAATACATTTTCTTTGATGTATGCATTCACTTTATTGGTAGTTCGTGTTATCGTTGCTTGTTGTAACATATAAATCCTGATTAAATTGTCGTAGTGTAAACATCCACTATTTCACTTGATTTCAGCATCCCCTAATCCGGTGAATCCTTCCCCATGGTAGTAATGTACTATTGCTATGCTTACCTGGTTGAATAGCTTTGCACTATCATATTTAAACAGTGTAAATGATACAGGAACAAAAGATAGCAAAAAGAGTATTCGTAAACCCGGCCTACAAGGATAAGGTAACGGTTCTTAAAACAAGTGCAGAAACAGGCGGAGCTTATTCCCTGGGCGAACTGGAAGTAGCTCCGGGAGGCGGCAATCCCATGCATACCCATGACGCTTTTGAAGAAACATTCACGGCAATAAGCGGGGTGCTGGGTGTGGTTCTCCACGATAAGAAGTACCTGCTGCAGCCGGGCGAGTCCATCACCGTGCCCATTAATGCACCGCATCATTTTTTCAACAGTACTAATGAAACAGTTACCTGCCATGTGCGGTTTACGCCGGGTCATGAAGACTTCGTAAAGGGGCTGGCTATCAGCTATGGATTGGCGAGAGATGGTGCAACAACAAAGAAGGGTGTTCCCAAAAGCCTTACCCACCTGGCTTTACTTATCTCACTTACGAATACAAAACCTACGGGCTTAATGGGCTGGCTGTTTCCATTGTTTCGTTCGCTGGCAAAAAAGGCAAAGGCTAAAGGAATAGAAGGCGCGCTGCTGGATAAATATTATTATGAATAAGATGGAACTGCAGCATCTCTTGTAAAAGCTACACGATACGCTGGTTAATGGCTTTCGCTACCATTTCCGTGAGGGATGCCACATGAAGCTTTTCGTAGATCTTTTTTACATGGCTTCTTACGGTTTCGTAACTAATAGTAAGCTCTGCCCCGATCATTTTATAACTAAGACCGTTCACCAGGCAGGTGAGTACTTCTTTTTCCCGGGCTGTTAAATGATAGTCCGGTGCCTGCTCGGGGCGCAGATGGGCAGAGAACGACTGCATCTTATTGAATACTTTCCTTGCTATGGATGGGCTCATCGGAGAGCCTCCGTATTGCAGCTCCAGGATGGAGTCGACAAGTTTGGTATTCAGGAAGTTTTTAAGAAGATAGCCAGATGCCCCTGCACAGATGGAGTCGAACACACGGTCGTCATCTTCAAACACGGTCTGCATCAGGATCTGCACCTGGGGAAACTCTTTTTTAATGGCTCTCACGGCTTCTATGCCCGTCATGCCGGGCATCTCGATATCCATAAGAACAATGTCGGGGCGGCATTCCTTTACATCGTCCACACAATCCAGCACATGGCTGAACGATCCCGTCACTTCAAAGTCTTCCACGGTATTCAGCAGCATATGGATGCTTTCCCGTATGTTCTTGTTGTCGTCGAATATTGCTATGCGTAATGCCATCTTGAAACATTTATATGGTGAAGTTCAGCTATTTTTCCTTACAATTCTATCCCCAAATCAGGCTATAGGGAATTCTAGAATAATAGTAGTACCGCCGCCGGGTGTCGTTTTTATGTGGCAGCTTCCGTTCATTTCCTCGGCCCTTCTTTTCATGTTGATAAGCCCGTTTCCTAAAAAAGGGGTCGTCACATAGCTTTCTTTACTGATAGTCTGGATGCCTTTTCCATCGTCTTCTATGCGGAGCGTCATTTTATGATGCTGGTAATAGATACTTACCGTGATCATCTTACATTCCGAGTACTTCAGCGCATTGTTTACCGCCTCTTTGAAGATCAGGTAAAAGTTCTTCCTTTTGGTCATTTCCAGGTTAAGGGCAACAATGGTGGGATCGTACGTGAAGAGGAATTTTATTTCCTTTGCTGCTAACAGTGGCCTTGCAAATGATTCCATCTTCTGAACGATCGTTCCCATATGGTCGTTCGCGGGGTTGATAGCCCACACGGTATCGCTCATTTCTCCTATCATTTCCCCGGATGCGCTGCCTATTTTCTCCAGTACGTTTTTCAGGTCTTCCTGCTTGTGTTGCTGATTGTATATCTTCGCCACCTGGCTGTACACGGCAATGCTACTGAGGGTAGATCCTACATTATCGTGAAGATCCTGAGCAATCTTATTCCTGATAGCCTGCCTTTTCAACAGGTCATTAATGCGATACCGGTAAAAGCCGTATGCAACGGCCAGCACGAACAGGATATTCAGGAGGTAAAACCACCAGGTTTTCCAGAAAGGAGGAACGATATGAATGGCTATGGCTGTCTCTTCTTCACCCCAGTCGCCTTTTTTATTGGTTGCTTTTACTTTGAAAACATATTTGCCATTCGTTACATTACTGTAAATGGCATCATTACGGCCTTCCGCATCTATCCAGTCTTGGTCGTAGCCTTCCAGCTTATAGGCA
>JACMJX010000072.1 GCA_014380425.1 Chitinophagaceae bacterium
CAGTTTTATTAAACCACCGTTAACAAGAATATCCAGAGGATCTTCTTCGCCATAAGCATTGTAATCACCCACTGCTATAATATCGGCATCGCCGGAATAATCCTTGACCGTTTCCATGAAAACCAGGAATGCAATGGACTGTAGTTTTCTCGACTGGTTGAAGCATCCCTGTCCATCTCCCTGGTCTGTATTAAGGCCAGAAGCGCCGGTGCAGCTTTTTGATTTGAAGTGTGTCACTACCACGGAGAACTTTTCTCCGCTGGCATTTGAAATAAAGGCCTGTGCTATCGGAGGGCGGTTGTGTGCAGGATCCATATCGGCTTTTGCAAGGCCGGAAGGAGTAACGGCAGAAGGCTTGTAGATGATCGCTTGCTTGATTTCGTCGGTTCCCGTGTTTCCATTAACTCCGGTAGGGTCGGCTATCAATGCATAAGTGCCTGGTGCAGTAGCGGCATTCAATCCGTTCACAAGATCTGCGATGGCAGAATTCGATCCGCTGCCATCATTCTCGATTTCTATCAGGCCTACTATATCGGCATTCAGCGCTTTGATGGCACTGATTATTTTTGCACGCTGTCTGTTGAATTCAACGAGGGTATTGGCACCCCTTGAAGTAGGAAATCCACCACCTGCTCCGTTTCCATTGAAGTAATTCAGCACATTGAAACTGGCTACTTTAACATTCGCTTCGCCTACAGAAGGAACGGCGGGCCTTGGGGCATAAGAGAAACTCGGTGCGATAACAGGTTGTATCCGGTAAGAACCGAATGCGAAATCCACCACCCCCGTGAGGCCGGCAAGCGTACTGCCCGACCTGAGTGTAGTATCCAGGGGATTGAGGTATGGAACCACGGCAGGATTCTGAATACTGCTGCCATCATCCAGCAGTATTCTCCTGCGGTTGTTAAGATCCTGCTGGGCTGTAACGGCAGCTACATTGCTGGTGCCCGTACTTGTGGTACCACTGGCAGGATCATCATTCAGATCTATAAAGTTTGTAGGATTGAATAAGCGACCGCCTGCAGACAGGGATACTTCACCAAATCTTGCGAGGGTAAAGGTTTCCGTAACGGTGAGCGTTTGAGGGAAGCTTACCAGCATTCCTTCGAAACGTTCCAGGGTAGTGTTTACTGACAAAGGAAGGCTGACCGGGGCCGGAGTTGGCAGTGTATTGGCTGAACTTAAAACGGTAAGTGAAGTAAGATCCTTCAACTCGGTGAGGTTGTTGAATTCATCTACAGTGGCAGTAACCCGCACTTTATCACCTACGCTCACAGCAAAGGCCGTATTAAAAACAAAGATACCATCCGAAGTGAGGGTGTCGCCATCTCCGGTACTATCCTGGATATAAAACCCGTTCAATTGACCGGCACCTTGAAAATCGGCCGTCACGATTCCTTCGGTAGTCACTGTGGTTCCTGCAAGGCTGCTCGATGCATTGGCACCCTGGATCTGGTAAATGGGAGTAAGGCTTGCAGCGGCCACCGAGCCGCTTAAACGCAGGGTGGCAGTATCTGCACTGCTCTGGTGAAGAATAAATCCATTTTCAATTACCGAAGACCCGTTCGTGTAAATTACATAGACAGTTACAGGAGCGGCATTAACGGCTGCCTGTGGCAAGCTAAGGCTCGCGGTATAAGGTCCGCCGGAAACGGTTGAAACAGCAAAGCCTGAAGGCGTTGAAGTAGAAATGGTGATATCACCGGTAACTCCGTTTCCTTTTACGGTATAAGACTGTTCGGCAGATACGCCTCCCGGTGTCGTTATAAAGTTCAGGGAAGCGGGGGTTACAACGATCTTTGCCTGAGAAGATGTGCAGGAAGAGGTATGCGAACCCAATCCGCTGAAATCATCTGTAGCGAATCCTTCCCACTTCGCGGAAGGAACAAAAGCATCTGAAGTATTTATATCTCCTGTGCAGTCTGAAACGATTCTGCGCAAGGTATTATCCGCCGTGGAAATAAGACCCGTGCCATACTCGCTGCCTGGATCAAAGCCGATTTGCCCGATAGCATCGACTACAGTGCCAGAAGCGCCTCCTTTCTTCAATACGATGGCATCGTCTCCATTGAACCAGCTGGCTGAAGACGTTTGATCTGGTGTGAAAAAGCCACCATTAGCAGTGATGAAAGCCGCCTGAGATGTGGTAAGAACGAATACATCATTGGCCGCTATTGTTCCTGTAAGAGGTATGGTAAGCCCGGCTACGGCATTTCCGTTAAAGAACATCTGGATCACATAGTTTCCCGAACCAAGGTTGACAGGAGCACCTGTGCCGTTATAGAATTCCAGGGCCTTATTGTTGCTGCTTCCTTCTACATACTCCGATATAAATACATCGGAAGCAGACTGGGCCAATAATTTATTGAGACCCGGTATCAGCATCGCTGCCATGGCAATAGCAAACGTAGATTTGAATTTCATAAACATTTTTGTTAAAGATGAAATCAAATGTATACCCGACCCTGTTAATTATGGAGAACCGAAAATTAAGTATATGTAAACTTTAGAATCTGAGTACGTAGCCAGATGAATACCATTTATTATTTGTTCCTTCCATTTATATAACATATTTGTAACAAATCAATACCCGGCAGTTAGAATTAATAAAAAGATAACTTTTTATTATGGCAATAAAGCGGACTTTTGCCCTTCAATTATCTTATTTTAGCATATGTGGGTTAATCCGGGAATCAATTACTCTATAAACATTCGTCATTTTACTTTCGATATACTCTCTTCAGGCTTCAGGAATTGCTGCATAACAGGTTTTATGCTGATCATCTTCAGTCTCAGCTCTACCGCTCAAATATCCGATGATCTGAACAATATAAGAGTTGAAGAGCTTACGGACGATCAGATGCGAAGCTTCATTATTTCAGCGGATCGTAAAGGGATGGGCGATGAAGCCATCGAACAGATGGCTTTGAGCCAGGGGATGAGCCCTGTAGAACTCGTTAAATTCAAGAACAGGATTAAATCGGTAAGAAGTTCGATAGGAGCCGTGAATAACAAGGCTCCTAAAACCCCGGAGTATTCACGAAACAGCAAAGTGGAAGATTCGATAATCGGGCTGGAGCAGGCACCCGTTAACGACTACACCAGTGTGTTTGCAGGATTGAAAATGAAGAACTTCGGGTTCGAGGTTTTCAATAATCCCCGGAGTACTTTTCAGCCGAACCTGCGCTTGCCTACTCCTCTCAATTACAGATTGGCTGCCGACGATGAATTACTGATCGATGTATCTGGCTATTCCGAAGCTAACTACAGGCTGAAAGTATCACCCGAGGGTATTATCCGCATTCCTGTAGCAGGGCCGGTATCCGTGAATGGCCTTACGCTGGATCAGGCGAAAAAACAAATCATCGCGAAGTTATCCAACACCATCTATTCCAACATAAAAACGGGAAGAACAAGAGTAGACGTCAATCTTGCTTCTATCAGAAGTATTCAGGTAACGATCATTGGAGAAGCGACATTCCCTGGCACTTACACCCTGCCTTCCGTTGCTTCCGCCTATAATGCACTTTATGCCTGTGCAGGGCCCAACTCTAATGGATCTTTCAGAGACATTCAGATCATCCGCAATAATAAAGTAGTAGCGGTAATCGACGTGTATCAATACCTGCTTCTTGGCAACAAGAAGAACGATATCCGATTAGTGGATCAAGATGTCATCAAGATAAATACCTATGCCGTAAGAATAGAATTGAAAGGAGAGGTAAAGAAACCAGGCTTGTACGACGTAGCCAAGGGAGAAACCGTGGGGCAGATAATACGATATGCCGGGGGATTTACCGATAATGCTTACACGGCGAGAGTGCAGGTTTTCAAGAATACAGACAAAGAAAGAAAAGTTACTACTGCTTCCAATGCCAACCTGGAAAGCATTGTTCCGGAAAAGGGCGATACGTATATAATAGGAAAGATCCTAAACAGATTCAGCAACAGAATCTCTATAAGCGGCGCGGTTTACCGGCCGGGCGAGTACGAAATGCGCGAGGGCATGACTTTAACCCAACTGATTACGGAAGCCGATGGAATAAGGGAGGATGCCTACATGAGCCGTGCGAACATCCATCGGCTTAAAGACGACTTAAGCCCGGAGATCATTGCCTTCGACCTGGATAAACTCCTTAAGGGAGAGGAACAGGATATTACGCTGCGCAAGGAAGACAGGGTTGTGATTTTTTCTAAGTTCGACCTCAAGGAAGGTTATTTTGTATCTATTGAGGGAGAAGTAGCACGCCCGGGGATCTTTCTGTATGAAGAAGGAATGACGGTTCAGGACGTTATACTTATGTCTGGCGGGCTCCGGGAAGCCGCATTGCTCCAGCGTATCGAAATTTCAAGAAGGATCAAGAGTTCCGATACGTCAGCCAGCAATCCTAAAACAGCCATCATATTTCAGCAGGATATCAGTCCCGACCTTCGCGATACGGCCCTTGCCCGGTTTGTGTTAACGCCTTTCGATGAAATATCCGTGAGGCCCGCTCCGGGTTATTTTGTGCAGAAGAACGTGGTAATAGAAGGAGAAGTGCTGTTCACCGGCAAGTACACGCTCGAGGTGAAGAAAGAAAGGATTTCGGACCTGGTAAAACGTGCAGGCGGGCTTACTTCAGAAGCCTATGTAAAAGGTGCTGTGCTGGTGAGAACGAAAAACCTGTCTAAAACAGAGCGGAGTAATAACGAACAAGGTTTAAGCAATCTTCAGAAGCAGAACTACCAGGCAGGCTCTCCCCCCGCCCTATTGGAATACGAAATTGCCCGGGCATCGCAGAAAAAGTCGGAAAACGTGGGCATCGATCTCGAGAGGATCTTACAGAACCCTCAATCGGAGTTTGATATGCTGTTGAACGACGGCGATACCCTTCGGGTGCCTAAGCAATTGCAAACGGTGCGTGTAAATGGCGAAGTACTGTACCCTGCATTGGTTCGATATACGGAGAAGTACAAGTTCAGAGACTATATTATCGGTGCCGGTGGATTTAGTGAGCGATCTTCGAAAAAGAGATCTTATGTAGTGTATGCTAATGGAACCGTTAAAGGAACGAAGTCATTTCTTTTCATAAAAAGTTATCCACGTCTTACACCCGGCGCTGAGATCTATGTGCCTGTTAGGCGGGAAAGAGAACGTTTAAGACCGGGAGAAGCGATATCGATCGGCGCAACCCTTACTACTATGGTCGCCATACTACTAAATGCACTTAATAATAAATGACAATGCACGCTCCGGGTAACGATTCTCAAAGAGTATTCACTGAATTTTCCCCGAAGGCAGCGATCCTTCAGGCACGTGGTCTTGGCTCTTATCTCCTGTCTAAGTGGAAACAGATCCTGCTCATTGCCTTGATCTCTGGGCTTGCAGGAGCTGGAAGAGCTTACCTGAAAAAGCCTTTATATGAAGCCGAATTAACATTTACACTAGACGAGGGCGCCGAACAGAACAACAGCAGTTCGCTGGCAGACCTTGGGGCACGGCTTGGCCTGGGCACTTCAACTGCAGCGGGGGGTATATTCAGCAGTATGACAAATATTATAGAGCTGATGCAATCGAGATTGCTGATTGAAAAGACTTTGAAAAGAACTGTTGAAATAAATGGTAAGAAGATCGTTTTTGCAGATTTCTTTCTTGACTCCCTGGAGTACCGGGAGAAGTGGATGAAAGGAAGCCGGTACAATAAGCTCAATTTTCTGGCGGAGAAGAAAGAAAAGCAGGAAGAGCTTTACCAGAATCGAATTATAACGAATATTTATAAAGAGATAACGGGAAAGAGTCTCAAAATAGAAACCAAAGGCAAGGGCACTACTATACTCTCTGTAACTTGCGCTTCTGAGAATGAGCTCTTCACCAAGTACTTTCTGGAGGCGTTGATCGATGAGGTTTCCACTTTTTATGTATATACGAAAACACAAAGAGCAAAGAACAACCTGGAATTCATTCAGCAGCGAACAGACTCTACGCGGATGGCATACAACCGGGCGCTTTTTGGCAGAGCTTCGTTTGCAGATGCCAATATAAATCCCAGCCTGAGGGTGGCGATTGTGCCGGGAGAAAGACAGCAAACAGATGTGCAGTTGCTAAGTACCAGCTACACTGAATTGGTAAGGAGCCTGGAAGCTGCCAAAACAACGCTCATGAGAGAGACACCACTGATCCAATTACTGGATACACCTATACTACCATTGCAAAGAACCAGTAGCAGCCCTGTTTCAGGATTTATCATGTTTGCTGTTTTAGGCGCAGTACTTAGTGTGTTCTACTTTGTAGGAAGAAGAGTTTTGCAATACATCATGAAAAACTAAAGACCCCCATTTCCTGTGTCGCCGTCTTCCCATCCTGGGACAATATTATTAGTTAACAATTAGATAATAGAGAAGCGACACAAGTGGCTTATGAATAGCAAATGAACCCCGTATGTTATCAAACCGGTATTCTGATGAAAAAGTAGGTCTCGATTGAAAATCCCGCTTATTATTGATTACTAAAGTAAAAGAATGTTAACGAATTTAAAGAAGGTGAAGCCAGGCGTGGTATTGACTCTATGTGTCTTCCTGGCAGTGGGCTGTAAAAAAAGAGCGGATATTATTTTTGAACC
>JACMJX010000073.1 GCA_014380425.1 Chitinophagaceae bacterium
AGGTAGTCGGCTTCGGTACTGTCGATTAAAGTGCCGTCCATGTCGAATATGATGGCAGCAGGCAGCCATTTAGATAGTTGTCGTTTCATTGATCATCTTTTTTAGCCGCACACAGCCCTTCGAGGGCATGGTTTTTTCCTGTTGTGTAGAAGCACATGTAAAGTTGATTAAAAAAATGATTCCACACCGCCTTCGGCTAGATGACATTCGAAAAATTGCGGTGCTAAGGTCGGGTGCTTTAGGAGACTTGCTGGTAACACTTCCGGCCATCGATGCCATACGGCGCGCATATCCCGGTGCTGAAATCGTATTACTTGGAAAAGAATGGCAAAAAGAATTTGTAGTAAAAGGGCGAACTGCGGTAGACCGGGTAGTGACTGTTCCTGTATCAAAAGGCATTTGTGAAGAACCCGGTAGAATGGAAAATGAGCAAGACCTCCTTGATTTCTTTAATGCGATGAAGGAAGAATCTTTCGATCTTGCCGTGAACTTTCAGGGAGATGGAAAGTACTCCAATTCATTCATCCAAAAAATAGAAGCAAGATTTACAGTGGGGACGGCTTTCCCCAATGCACAGCATCCAGACAGGTATGTGCGCTACTTCTACTACCAAAGCGAATTGATTCGTTTTGTAGAAATTGCTGGACAGATCGGAGCCCTAGATTTCGAACTCGAGCCTGTTGTTCATGTGCTTGAGAAAGACAGGGAAGAGGTAGCGGATCTGCTTCAGTTATTGTCAGGCAAAGCATTCATTGTACTGAACCCCTACGCAACGGACTCCAGGAGAATGTGGCCTCTTGAAAATTATCCGCAGCTGGCCGACGAATTGTATACGTAGGGTTATGAATTTGTGTTTTGTGGTGCGCCAGCCGACAGGAACAGTGTGGATGCCATCATTAGTGAAATGACCCAGCCAGCCATCAACCTGTGCGGTAAGATCAGCCTAGGAGGCCTTGCTGCTTTAATCTCCGCCGCCAGGCTGGTTATTGGCCCCGACACAGGGCCCTTACATCTGGCCAGAGCGGTAAGCACACCCACGGTAGGCATGTACTGGGCACCGAACCTGATAAACTGGGGCCCGCTTACGAGGAAATTGCACGTTCCCCTGATATCATGGAACCTGCCCTGCCCTTTGTGTGGTATCATTCCAAACGAGCCCTACCCTTTTGAACCAACAGGTAACTGTAGTCATGCCGTTTCCTTTGTGCGTGATATCCATGTGGAAGAAGTACTAAGAGCGGTGGAAAATATACTGTCAACAGAGAATCAGCTTACAGGCGTTCAATTGCCCGATAATTAAAAATGTATGATAAACACCAACGAAAAACCCCTGCGGATACTCACGTGGCATATACACGGTGGCTATTTATATTACCTGACACAGACACCCTGTATATTTTTTCTTCCGTACAAAGACGGTACGGAGGAAGGTTACGGAGCACGAACGCCATCGTTTCCCTGGGGAGAAAATGTAGTAAGCGTGCCCGCTGAAAATATAAAAGACCTGGAATTCGACTGCATACTATTTCAATCGAAGAAGAACTACCTGCAGGATCAATATGAGATACTTTCAGAAGATCAGCGTAAACTGCCAAAACTCTACCTGGAACACGACCCGCCGCGGGAAGTACCTACCCTTACAAAGCACCTAGTTGATGATCCGGAAGTATTGCTGGTGCATGTTACGCATTTTAATGATTTGATGTGGGACAATAACGGCGTTACAACCAGGGTGATCGAGCACGGAGTGATGGTAGATCCCTCGATTAAATACAGCGGTGAACGCGCGAAAGGTATCGTTGTTATCAACGGCATCGAAAAAAGAGGCAGAAGACTTGGCCTAGATATTTTTTTGCAAGTAAGGGAAAAGATACCGCTCGATATCGTAGGTATGCATTCAGAAAACGTTGGCGGATTGGGAGAGATAAACAACAGGGAGCTTTCCCGGTTCATGGCAGGGTACCGGTTTTTCTTCAACCCGATACGCTACACCAGCCTCGGGCTGTCAGTTTGCGAAGCCATGATGACCGGCTTGCCGGTTATAGGATTGGCCACCACAGAAATGGTAGTCACCATCAGGAATGGATATTCAGGCTATATCGATACCGATGTAAATACACTGATCGAAAGAATGCAACACCTGCTAGACGATCGCGACGAGGCGGCACGGTTAGGCGAGGGAGCCATGAAAACTGCTTATGAAAAATTCAATATAGAGCGGTTTAAACAAGACTGGCTGTCGATCTTTAAAACGATGGCACTTAAACACCCGGAAACTCTAAAAAAAAGGCCTCATGCCTTATAATCATCATCTATCATAAACAACAAGAGAATGAACAGCGTAAAGGAAAAAGTAATAGTAGTAACCGGCGGAGGCCAGGGCCTGGGCGCAGCAATTTGCAGAACGCTTGCAGAAGACGGGGCAATTGTACTACCGGTAGACATCAAGCCAGCTGGAATGCAGAAAATTATTGAAGAACTTACTGCACAAGGAGTAAGAGCTGAAGGTTTCAGCATGAACGTTACAGATGAAAAAAATGTTGAAGAGGTAATAGGACAAATCATCGCCAAATACGGCCGAATAGATGCTGTAATCAACAACGCGGGAATTGACTTTACCATGTCTGTTGAAGAGATCGGTTACGAGCAGTGGCGTCAGGTGATCGATGTAAACCTATGCGGACCCTTTAACGTATCCAAAGCCGTTTACACGCATATGAAGAACAACGGTTCAGGCCATATCGTCAATATAACTTCCACTGCTGCCAAACGCGCCTGGCCGAATGCGTCTGCCTACCATGCCAGTAAGTGGGGACTTCTCGGTTTCAGTCATGCCCTGCATTCTGAAGCCAGAAAAGATGGCATTAAGGTAACAGCGATAGTTGCGGGGGGTATGCAGACTCCTTTTCTCCTGGAACGCTTCCCCGATATCGATCCCAATGTTTTGCAGGATCCAAAGAATGTAGCTGAAACGGTCAAGTATGTTTTATGCCAGCCTAAAGAATCGGTGATTCCGGAAGTAACGATTTTGCCTATGCGTGAAACGTCCTGGCCTTGATCGATCGAAGGAATCGTTCGAATACTGAAACGGCGAAGGATTCTACGGATAAATCTGCATGTTCGAATGCTTTATAAAGCATTTTGTCGCTCAGCCTGCTTCAATAAGTGCCACCGCTTGACAGGCGCCGGTTCAGTTCATCCTGATGATTCAACAACTCACGCTCATTTGAGGCTGGTTCAGCCGTAAGCCTGTTTCGCGGGCCTTTAATTGTTGTCATAGATGAAAACAAATTATCATGAAAACAGCTATCATCAACAAGTTACTAGCAGGCAGTTTGCTTTTGTCTTCCGTTATGGTTTTTACATCTTGCGACGAAGACGATGGTGATTTGCCCGCGCAGCCTAATACGGTAGTTAAAGTAGCTACGGACAACGGGTTTACTACTCTGGTAGGTGCCATTGCAGGTGCGAATCTTACAGCTACGCTCAACGGAACAGGGCCTTTTACGGTATTTGCCCCAACGAACGCAGCGTTTTCGGCCATAACGGTTCCATCCAATCAAACACAACTCAGTAGCCTGCTAAGATATCACGTACTACCGGGTACTATCAGGGCAGCAGATGTTCCTTCTCCTGCTAATGGGCTTACCGTAGGTGTAGCCACTGTTAATGGCGACTCCGTATATGTAAAGAGAAATGCGACAGGCGTATATATCAACGGTGTTAAAGTAGATCAGGCCGATGTGACAGCTACCAATGGTGTAGTGCATGTGCTGGGTACCGTATTGAACGCGCCTTCTGGCAATATAGTGCAAACTGCGATTGCAGCAGGGTTTGATTCGCTGGCAAAAGCCGTTACTGTTGCAAGCACAGGCGCAGGAAGCGAGGATCTCCTCAGTGCACTAAGTAATACCCAAGGCCTTACTGTATTTGCTCCTACCAATGCGGCATTTACAGCTTTACTGCCCAGTCTGGGAGTTACTTCTATCGATGCGATTCCAAAGGGGACACTTATCAACGTGCTTAAATACCATGTATTAACGTTCCGTGGCTTTTCTTCTGACCTGTCAGACGCTCTTCAGCTCCCTACATTGCTGGGATCGGATAAAAGACTTACTTTTACCCTCACAGGCGGCGCAAGAGTGCTGGGTGCCGGAAATGGTGGAACTAACTCCAATATTACTGCCGTTAATGTTATGGCAAGAAACGGCGTTATCCATATCATAGATAGAGTATTACTGCCACTATAGATTGCTAATAATTACAATAATTACTACCAATAATCACAGAACAGTCCCGGTAAGCCGGGGCTGTTTTGTTACCTACTAATTATGTTTACACACCGGTACCGATACCTGTTGATGCTCGGGCTGGGGATTTACTCCTACCTGAACTCACTTTTCTCCGAAGTGTACCGCTACTATGGTATCCGGTCTCCCTGGTACGATGCTTTTTTTGCCATTATCCTGTTGACAATTCTGGTTTGGGAGGGTAACAGGCTTCTTGAGGCGGTGTTGAAAAAACGCCTCAAAACAGCAACACCTACCCGGTTTCTTCTTGTATTCTTTTTTTCAGGAAGCATTGTTTCGATTCTGCTGGGTGCAGCGATTTGGTATGTGGCAACTACCCTGCTACGGCTTCCTGTGGAAAACAGCCAGATCACGCTTAGGTTGATATTGACGTACAGTACCCGGATGAATCTTTTTCTCCATATACTGAATGCGATTTTCGTACTCGTGAAGGAATATAAGAACAAGCAGGTAGAAGCGGAAGAATTCAAGCGGATCAGCTCCCAGGCGGAATTGCAGTCGATAAAGAACCAATTGAATCCGCATTTCCTATTTAATAATCTCAATGTGCTTTCGGGTCTTGTAATACGCGACAATCCGGAAGCCAATAAGTTTATAGAGGCATTTTCCAGTGTATATCGTTATATTCTCAACAGTCAGCAAAAGGAACTCGTGGAGCTTAAAACGGAGCTCGAAGTAATTCAGCCCTATGTTTTCCTGCTCGAAAAGAGATTCCCCGGCAGCCTTTTAATAAAATGGGAGATCCCGGATCATTACATGTTGCACAAGATTGTACCTGCATCACTTCAGATGCTGATAGAAAACGCCATTAAACACAATATAGCTTCGAAGGCCAGCCCGCTGATCATTACCTTTTTAGCCAACGGCGACGAAATGCTTACCGTCAGTAATAATATCCAGCCCAAGGCTTCCGATGGTCCTTCTACCCAGTGGGGGCTCAAAAACATTTCCAGAAGATATGAACTTGTTACCGGGGAGAACATAACAGTAAGTAAAGGAGCATTCTCTTTTTCTGTATCATTGCCGTTAATATCGCCTACGTTATGACCACTATCATAATAGAAGATGAATCTATAGCAGCAGAGAGGCTTCAGTGGATGCTAAATCAATGCGAAACACCTGTAAGGGTGCAGAAAATAATAGACACCGTGCAGGAAGCAGTGGAGTGGCTCTCCAAGGAATCTCCCCCGGATTTCATACTGCTCGATATTCATCTTGCCGATGGCTCTGGTTTCGATATCTTCCACAAAATAACCATTACGACCCCTGTAATTTTCACCACGGCTTATGATCAATATGCGCTGGAAGCTTTTAAGGTGATGAGTATCGATTATCTGCTCAAACCAGTATCTCAGGAGCTCCTCGAAAAGGCGCTGTTCAAGCTGAAAGTTCTGCGGCCTGCCCAGGATAGTGCAGTAGATTATAAACAGTTGATTCAACTGATGAAAACGGCCAATCCCATCTATAAAACCCGGTTTAGCGGGAAAGTTGGTCAGAAAATCTTCCTGGTTCCCCTATCGGATGTAGCTTTTTTTCTTGCAGATAATAAAATTGTTTATCTATGCGCCCGGGACGGCACGCGCTACATGATAGAACACACACTTGAAAACTTGGAAACTATGATAGATCCGGCACAGTTTTTCCGGGCAAACAGGAGTGCTATCATACATGCACCTGCGATAGAACAGGTAAAGCCTTATATCAATAGCCGCTTGAAACTTTGGTTAAAGCATGGTACCCGCCCCATGGAGATAATCATCAGCAGGGAGAGGGTACCAGAATTTAAAAGATGGACGGATCTATAACACTTGCGATATGTACAAAAAGCCTTTGTTACTGTGTATAATTATTATCACGGGCTGCCTTGCAGGGCAATCTGCCTTGTGCCAGCAAAACCGGAAAGACGATGTTATCTACCTTAAGAATGAATCTGTAATCCGCGGCAGGATCCTTCAACGCGATGATAAGCTGGTAAAGATTCAAACACAGGATGGGAGCATTTGGTCATTTCCATCCGCTGATATCGTCCGTACAGCTTCTGAACCGTCTTACAGCAATTTCCATTATAAACCGAGGGGATACGCTAATTTTACAGAACTGGGCCCTCTGGTTGCCGGTAAAACTACAATAGATGGAGTTACTACCGCAGCGTTCTCCTTTCAGTCGATAAATGGATACCGGTTTCATCAATATGCTTTTGCAGGCGTGGGTGTGGGGGTAGATCTTTATGCCACTCAAACGATCATTCCGTTGTTTGCAAGTATAAGAGGCGATTTTGCGCGACAGGGTACTATTTTACCCTTCTACTTTGTAGAAGCTGGCAATGGATTCAATATTACACAAAACTCTTCTTCGGGTACAGACTTTAAGGGAGGGCTTCTATATGCGGGAGGTATAGGGGTCAAGATTCCCTTTAACAGATCCTCCGGTTTCCTGATAAGTTTTGGATACCGTCATCAATCTACTTCGTATTTACTGAACGGGGACGAAAAAAAGATAAGTTATAATAGGCTCGCTATCCGCGCCGGATTCTTTTTATAATCCGGGCAGCACAATAGCATCTTTCCCTTAAATCCTTTCCATGAGTGAACACCGGTTATTAACCAGCGGGTTAAGGAGTCTTTGCCTTAATGCTTGAACTTAGGCAAATACCCGAAAATCAGCGATACATAAAAGCGGCCTATTCGATCTTCAGGGGAGTCTTTCAACTTCTGACTGTCGTTGCTTCTCCATGCTTTGTCTTTAAAACTGCCCGTATAACCACCTTGAAGGCCGATAGAATGAGAAGAAGACTTGGTGCATTTAAATTGTACGCCTGCACCCAGCCTGTAATTGAAGAAGTTGTTCCTGAATTTTACTGGTGCTATCTCGCTTTGCACTGCAGGTGTCCCGATAATATTATTGAAGCTTACTTCAGAATTATCAGTAAAAAAACGAGCCTGGTACGTTTCAAAACCGACACCCACCAGCGGATACAACATTACTTTCTCGCTTTTGAGCAAGTCGTAGCCAATATCGGTACTTGCCCCTAGAAACCTCACCGAACTACTCTTTTCTTCGGGATCTCCACTCATACTGCTTCCACTGGTAAGATCCAGTGCGGAGATGAACCTGCGTTTTTCGGTCTGCCATCCCAGTTGAAGCACAGCCGACCTGTCTTTCAGTTGCTCATATTGCGGAAACCCCTTGATCCGCTCGTTAAGCCCATCAAAGCTCTGAAAACTGGCACCTATTCCGTGGATCATCCTGGGTGTAGATCCATGCATTCCTTCCTGGGAAGAAGCATTCAGGGAAACGGCCAGTAAAGAAATCATCAGGAATGCTTTCAAGCTGCTCATTAAATTAGTGTTCATGAATTGCGTTTTAATTGTAATATAAACGGTTTTACTATCCGCCTGGTTTCAAGTTAAGCAATTTGTGTACCACGACAATAAAACACCCCTTGCGACCTATCAGATGGTGAAGGCTTGCAGGTATGACCCGAAGGTACGATTATACCAATAATAGTGCTTCTACCAGTTTCTGCCATAATAACTTACTGTTACGCTCCTGTGCCCCTGCCGCCCTGGAAAGTGTGCTCCGGCTCTCCTGATTAAAGCTGGAATAAGAGGAAGCTTTCTTTCCCACTCCTGACACCTATGCGGCCAATACTCCCTTAAGTACTGCCCAAACATTTTCCGCCAGTATCTTATGCCCCTCGGCAGTGGGATGAACACCGTCTTCAAGGTTAAGCTTCGGCTCACCGCCTACCCCTTCCAGCAAAAAAGGAATCATCGGTAAGTTGTTTTTTTCAGCAAGGGCCGGATAAATAGCCTTGAACTCCGAACCGTATTTCTTACCCATACTAGGGGGAATCTGCATACCAGCAAGCACTATTACGGCGGAGGGATATTTTGCCCGAACCTTATCTATAATAGCCTGAAGATTTTTGATCGACTCGGAAACGGGTATTCCCCGTAAGCCATCATTGCCGCCCAGCTCAAGCACGAATACATCGACTGACTGCCGGAGAATCCAATCTATGCGCGCATAACCACCAGCGGTAGTTTCACCACTCACCCCCGCGTTGATCACTTTAAAAGGCAGCCCGAGCGAATCAATTCTTTGTTGAATAAGAGCAGGGAAAGCTTCTGAAGGATCGAGCCCATAGCCCGCAGTAAGGCTATTCCCGAAAAATACCACTGTTTTCACCGTATCATTTCCGGATAAGGAAGGTTTCTCCGTTTCCACCTTAGGAGCATCATTTTTACCATTATCGCCACAAGCAGCTATGATTGTCATAAAAAGGAACAATGAAATCGAAAGAGGTGCACTATTCATATAAAAGTAGATAAATTTGAACTAAGGCGTTTTAGCTATGTTGATTATATTTAATGCTATTAAATTACATTTATGCAGGATCATAACAACAGGCAGGCCACAAATTCGACGGCAGTCGATAATTACCGGCTTTAGCAATATTAACAAGAATTAATGGAAACCATACTCAGCCTTCAGAATGTAAGCAAGATCTACAATAGCGGCAACAGGGTACTCAAAGTACTTGACGACATTAACTTCTCCATCGAAACAGGGTCTACAACAGCTATAGTAGGGCCGTCGGGAAGCGGTAAAACCACGCTTCTCGGGCTATGTGCCGGGCTCGACAGATCCTCCTCGGGAATTGTACAATTAAATAATATAAGACTGGACACGCTGAACGAAGACCAGCTTGCAGAAGTGAGGAGCCGCTACATTGGTTTCATTTTCCAGAACTTCCAGTTAATGCCAACCCTTACCGCGATCGAAAATGTGATGGTGCCTCTGGAACTGCGCGGAGAAAAGAACATTCGCCCCAGGGCAATGGAGCAACTGGACAAAGTGGGGCTTGCAGACCGTGGCCACCACTACCCCTCTCAGCTTAGCGGAGGTGAGCAGCAGCGGATATCACTTGCACGCGCGTTCTCAAGCAGACCACCCTTATTGTTTGCCGACGAACCTACCGGCAATCTCGATGCGGAAAACAGTGAAAATATAGTAAGTCTTCTCTTTGAACTGAATAAGGAAGCCGGCACTACCTTGATAATTGTAACGCATGACCTTGATCTTGCTGCAAGAACGCAGCGGATCATTAAAATAAAAGGAGGGAAGATTGTTTAAGCGCATTCAACTTTCCTGGCTCATTAAAATGGCCGTACGCGATAGCAGACGCAGCCGGGCACGCCTCCTGCTCTTTATCTCCTCCATTATTCTTGGTATCGCAGTGCTCGTTGCTATCTATTCCCTAAGCGATAACCTGGAAAAGAACATCGATGGGCAGGCAGCAGAACTACTAGGTGCCGATCTTCAGATTTCCGCTAACCGTACCTTAGCGACTTCCGGAAAAGCATTAGTCGACTCCCTTGGCGACGCACGTTCCACAGAGCAGCGGTTTGCCTCTATGGTTCTTTTTTCAAAAACCGGCGGCACAAGACTCGTTCAGGTGCGGGCACTTGAAGGTGGGTTTCCCTATTATGGGGAGCTGGAGACCAGTCCCGCTACAGCAGGAAGGGCATTCATGAAAGCACAGCAGGCACTGGTGGATCAAACACTGATGCTTCAGTATAATGCCCGTGTGGGCGATTCCATCCGGGTGGGAGAGCTATCTTTTGCCATAGCCGGTATTCTTAAAAAAGCACCGGGGCAAACGGGCATCTCGATGTCGGTTGCCCCTTCTGTCTATATACCCCTTCGTTATCTGGATCAGACAGGATTATCGCAAAGAGGGAGCAGGATTAACTTTCGCTATTATTTCAAGTTTAATAACCCGCGAGAGGTAGCAACAGTCGTTAAACAAATAGAATCCCGCCTTAAGGAAGAAGATCTGGATTACGACACCATAGAGACGCAGAAAGAAGCTACGGGTCGATCTTTTAAAGACCTTACTAAATTCTTAGCGCTGGTGGGTTTTATTGCCCTGCTGCTTGGTTGCGTAGGGGTGGCCAGTGCCATTCATGTGTATATCCGGGAAAAGATGGATCTTATCGCTATCCTCCGGTGCATAGGCATGAAAGCTTCGCAGGCTTTCCTTATTTACCTGATTCAGATTACAGGTATAGGCTTTGTGGGAGCATTGATAGGCGCAGCCGCCGGCACAATCATTCAGCAGTTTCTGCCATTCGTTATTAAAGATTTTTTGCCCATAGAACTTACTACCGAAATTTCCTGGCCTTCGGTGGTACAAGGCATTGCTTTGGGTACCATCATATCCATTCTGTTTGCCCTCTTACCACTGGCTTCCATAAGAAAGATTTCTCCTCTTAATGCACTGAGGGTATCTTATGAGCCAGTGCGAAAAAAGGCAGACCCGCTTAGATGGATTGTTTATACCCTGATAATACTCTTTATACTCGCATTCAGTTTTCTTCAGATGAAGAACATCTTGCAGGCAAGTGTATTTACAGCAGGTATTCTGGCCGCGTTTCTGGTTCTTACCGGTATTGCAAAGTTACTGATGTGGACGATCCGCCGGTTCTTCCCCTCCTCCTGGAGTTATCTCTGGCGCCAGGGATTGGCCAATCTGTACCGGCCTAATAACCAGACGGCGACGCTGATTGTTTCTATCGGTTTAAGTACAGCATTTATATGCACCCTGTTTTTTATACAGGGTATACTGATCAACCGGGTCACCATATCCACAAGCGCCAACCAGCCCAATATCGTTCTTTTCGATATTCAGCAGAAGCAACGGGAGGGCCTTATCGCATTAGCAAAACAGTTTAACCTGCCGGCCAAAGAAACGGTACCTATAGTAAATATGCGCCTGGAGAAAGTAAATGGCTATTCACAAGCAGCTGCCCTTAAAGACACCGCACAGCAGATGCAACGCAGTCTTTTCAGCAGGGAATACAGGGTTACGTTCAGGGACTCGCTTACAAGTTCTGAAACTGTCGTTAAAGGGTCATGGACGGGAACTGCAGACCCCGGGGCAGGGCTGCCAGGAGTTTCTCTGGAGAAGAGCTTTGCCGACAGGAACAATATCGACATCGGCGACACTATGGTGTTCAACGTTCAGGGCGCCTTGATGCCGGTGACGGTCAATAGCCTTCGAAAAGTGAACTGGAGCGGTATGCAGACAAATTTTCTCGTATTGTTCCCGAAGGGGGTACTGGAAAATGCCCCGCAGTTTCATGTACTGCTTACTCATGTTCCTTCGCAGCAGGTATCGGCACGCTTTCAGCAACAGGTGGCAAGGCAATATCCTAATATTTCCGTTATCGATCTCGGGCTGGTACTTAAAGTTCTGGATGATCTTCTGTCTAAAATAGGATCTGTTATCAGGTTCATGGCCGGTTTCAGCATTGCCACCGGCATTGTGGTGCTGATAGCTTCTGTGCTTACAAGCAAGTACCAGCGTTTGCAGGAAAGTGTTCTGCTCAGAACACTGGGCGCAAGCAGAAAGCAGATCTTTGCCATCACGGCATTGGAGTATATGTTTCTTGGCACCATGGCGGCCGCTACAGGGATCGTTCTGGCAATGACTGCAAGCTGGGCACTCGCGCGTTACACGTTCGATACTGAATTTCGGCCAGATCTTCTTCCTATATTATATATACTCCTGTCCGTTTCGCTCGTTACGGTTCTTATAGGTCTGATTAATAGCAGGGGTATTCTCTCCAGGTCGCCACTGGAAACTGGCAGAAGATAGCCGGAGCAGATGGTCAGCGTATATTATAAGCGGATTTTTTGCGTTATAAAAGTAAATCCGACCTGGTGAAAACCTTTACAATTTACGGCATGTTGTTGATTTTCGGAGCGTCAGCAGGGGCACAGATGCCTTCCGATACTACGATTGCGCTGGTGCCTCAAAAAGATAATATAATAACTGAATCCACCATACTCCAAATAGAAAATCTGGGCACCAATATCAATTCGGAGCTGCAGGAACTGCGACCTGTTGTATCAGCCGATGGCAACCTGCTATTCTTTATCTGCGAAAATCATCCCGCAAATACCAAATTCAATGCGGTGCCCAATTCTCAGGATATCTGGTATTCCAGGAGAGATTCTGCGGGCAATTGGGCCGAAGCAAGGCATCTAAAATATCCTTTGAATACGTCTCATTATAACGCTGTTTATTGGGTATCGCCAGACAATAACCGCATCCTGATAAGAGGTGCTTTTTCTGCAGGCGCGCATCTTGGTAATGGAGTGAGCCTGAGTTACCTTCAGGACAACGGTAGATGGAGCGAACCAGACATGCTCCGGATAAAGAACTACGAAAAATATGACCGCGGCCTGAAATGCGGGGCGTGTATGGCCCAGGATGGACAAACGCTGTTATTGTATATGTCTGCTGAAAAAGGTAGTCCACTGAATGACATTTATGTGTGTTTCCTTGCTGATGATGGATGGTGGACGGAGCCGAAGTCGCTCGGAAAGCAGATAAACTTTCCTGAAACCAATGAAATGGCCCCTTACCTGGCTCCAGACGGAGTTACACTCTATTTCAGTAGCAACCGGCCCGGTGGCCTTGGCGATAATGACATCTGGAAGGTTAAAAGACTGGATAAATCATGGCAGAAATGGAGTGAGCCCGTGAATCTTGGAGCTCCTATCAATACCGAAAACTGGGATGCTTTCTTTACATTAGATGCGGGCGGAGAGTATGCCTATTTAACTACGAGCCTTAACACGCACGGAGAAAGCGATATAGTGAGGGTTAAACTTCTGGAAATAGAAAAGCCGGACCCTGTAGTACTCGTAAGCGGAAATGTTTACAACATGAAAACAAAAGAGCCATTGAGTGCTACTCTCTTATACGAAACATTACCGGAAGGAACCATAGCAGGAAATGGAATTTCCAGTGTTTTAGACGGATCTTTCAATATAGTGCTGCCGTACAACAAAAACTACAGTATAAGGGCGAAAGCCGACCACTTTTTTGCTGTGTCTGAAAACCTCAATCTCGATTCACTGGTAAAAGCGGGGTATAAGGAAATACATAAAGATCTTTTTCTGGTACCGATCGAGGTAGGTCAAATAGTGCGGTTGAACAATGTATTCTTCGACTTCGACAAATGGAATCTCCGCCCCGAGTCCTTTGTTGAACTGGATAGAGTTGTGAAGCTGCTGAGTGAAAATCCTGCAATCGAGATCGAGATGAGCGCCCATACCGATAGCAGGGGTTCAGATGCGTACAATTTCAAATTAAGTGATGAAAGAGCGAGGTCGGTACGCGAATATATCCTGTCGAAAGGAATAGATGCTCCCCGCATTATATCTCAGGGTTACGGCGAAACAAAACCCGAAGTACCGAATGATACGGATGAAAACCGCCAGCTAAACCGGAGGGTAGAATTCAAGATTCTTAAGAACTAAGGATGAGTGTTGGCAATGGTATGCGCGAACCGTATAGCAATAAAAAATCCCTGTAACAGTAATTTACAGGGATCTTCAGTATTAAAAATAGATGCGGTATTATTGTTCCTCTTCTTCCCCACCTTCTTCTGCAGCCTGATAATTGATATCATTTTCTGCGATGGTAGTAAGCAGTTGATCTGTTTCCTTTTCTTCATCGAGTGTTGCCTGAAGAAGTTCTGCCGCTTCTGTGTACCCGAGCGTTTGAGCCAGCTGGCGAAGTCCGCCGTAGCTCGCTATTTCGTAATGTTCTACTTTTTGAGCGGCCAGTATAAGGCCAACGTCGCGTGTAGAAGTAGATTCTTCTGTGTCTTCAATAATACTTTCTGCTTCCTTTGCAAGGCCTTCAATGGCTTCGCATTTTTTTGCTCTTGGCTTTTCTCCCAGGGTTTCAAAAACCTGTTCGAGGCGTGCAACCTGCTCTTTTGTTACTGCCGTATGTTCATCAAAAGCTGTTTGAAGTGCTTCGTTAGTAGCGGCTTTCTTTAAACGCGGAAGCATTTTAACAAGATGCTTTTCTGCGTAATAGATATCTTTCAATGAATCAAGAAACAGTTTCTGTAGGAGAGTATCCCCCTCAGCGGCTCCTATATTTCTGGGGGCCTTTTGCTTAGATTTTGATTTTGATGTTGTTGCCATAAGAATTTTTTTAAACCGTATAAAAAAGTCGTGCCACTCTTGCGCTTATATCGGGCCCAGTACAACAGGTTAAAAAAACCGGTTACTTTTCATCTCATCTGTATCGCTATTGTTTTTTTAATTTAATCACACCATACAATTGACTGACGAAAGTTTCTTTAACACCAGAAACAGTAGTCACTTTCGATTCATTGCTTACTGTAATGATGGTAAGTGTATCAGCCTGAATTTTGTATTTGCCGCCGGAAGGCTTACTGGCAGTGCTGGCACCCCCGCCGATGCTTATAAATCCACCAGAAAAATAAATGGAGTCTATCCCAACCAGCTTATAGGTGTCACTGGAAGAAGCTGTTGGCATTGTAAATACAAATGGTATATCGCTATTATCGATAAAGGCACCATTCTCATAAGACTTTACATGAATGGTATCTTCAACTTCATAACCAACATCAGAAAAGTTAATTTTGAAAGCGTCTATCTTTAAAACTCCCTTGTTGTTTTTTGTTAAGTATGTACAGTTGCTAATGGATGTTGAAAAATCTCCTGCAAACGACTGTTCGATTGAAACGTATGTTCTCGCATCCATTTCTATGAGTTTCCAACTACCTATTAAAGCATTACCCGGCCCCGAACCTGGGCCACCTGCATTACCGGTATTTGGAGCATTAGATGGTATTTCAAAACTAGCCTCCTTTTGACAGGCAATAAGCATTGAAAGGGAACTAAGTGAAACAATAATAAGCTGAAGGGCCTTTCTCATATAATTAGGGGTTTATATTTAGCCGCAAAAGTAGAGTTAAAAAATCACTTCTCATAATCTCTTCAGTTTTGTTTATGTGAAGATTTGTCGTTCTTCCTTCACATATCCAGGCGAATTATCTCTATTTGTCTTTAGATACGGCTATCCCAGGCCAGGACGAGGCCACCGGGTTCGCCATTGCGTATGGCATGGACGTTGCAACATATAAGTATGGAAAAACAAATAATTACAGTATTGATCAAGCAAAAGCCTTATCACCTTACGCTAACCATAGATGATGTCGGCAACGAAACTGTTTACAGAATAACTCCTGATTTTGAGTCCGAGAAATTATCAGACTATATTCCTTCCGATCTTTCTTTTGACGTTAATGGAACGGTAAAATACGATAAACGGCTTCGTACTGTAGAAGGTGAACTGATCGCACGTACCATATGGAATGCCATAAATGATCAGTTTAACAAGAAATAAACCAAGGTAGTTAGTCACTCTTACGCATCGTTATATATCGCTCTAGTTCTATGGCATCCCTTCCCACTTCCTTGATCGCGTGCTCGATGGTTGACCAGGGCACACCGATAACTGTATTCTTGAATAAGCGATAAAACGTTATGCCATAGAATAATTAATTTTCCAGGTTTTGTAATGAAAACGCTAAAGTGGGTACTTATTAGAAAATATTTACAATATGAAACACTTCACTTGCAAAGTACTTACAGCAGCACTGATCGCCTTTGCTGGGTGTACAGGAGCAGTTAGAGCGCAGAAGCCCCTGGAAAATTCCCTCTTATGGGAAATCAGCGGAAACGGCCTCCAAAAACCCTCCTATCTTTATGGCACTATTCACCTGATCTGCGAAAACGATTTCTATATGTCTGACAAAACCAAAAAAGCGTTTGAAAAGTCAGCGGGTCTGGTAATGGAAACAAATGTGTTTGACCCTTCAGAAATTGCGGTGGCGCAGAAAATGATGATCGCAGACACACCGATCAGTAAAAAAATGCCACCAGCGCAGTTTGCCGAGCTCGATTCCCTGGTAAAAATGGGTACCGGTGTTTCACTGATGCAGATAAATAATTTTCGGCTATCGGTTGTTGCCAGTCTACTTGCGATGAAATCAATACCCTGCTCTACGGCAAAGTCGTATGAAGCTGAATTTAATCAAATGGCTATTTCCACCAAAAAGACGGTTGGTGTGCTTGAGAAAATGAGCGAGCAGATGGAATACTTTAATAAAGCATTCACGGATGATGTGATTATTCAACAGATCAGGGAATTCAACAAGCAAAAAGAAATGATGGCAGAACTGGTAAAATTATACCGCGCCGAGCAGATGGAAGAGCTCTATAAATTGCTCACGGAAGGTCAATCACTCAATGACCAGTCACTCGACTGGCTACTGCATAATAGAAACGCCAATTGGGCGGAGAGGATGCCAGACATGATGAAAAAGGAAAGTAGTTTTTTTGCTGTAGGCGCGGCACATCTTGCAGGAGAAAAAGGTGTAATCAGATTATTAAGGCAGAAAGGTTATAAAGTAACTGCTGTAATGAATTAAAATCATTTATCAGCTCGGGCGTTTTTAAGATTTCTTAATCGCAAAAACTACTACCGTCGTAGGCACCCGAAAACGATGGAGCAACGCTGGCGGAATGGAGGTTAATACATTTAATTAATTGTTTTCTTAGTCTTCGTGCCGTCAGCTGCTTTTTTTTGAAAGTGCTATAAGTATGGCACCCGCGATGATCAGAAGAGCACCGGTAGCAATCTGCCAGGTTATTTTTTCTTTCAAAAATATAGCCGCCAAAATTATCGCAAACACTAAGGATGTTCTTTCAATAGGATTTACGACAGAAGCATCCCCTATTTTAAGTGCCCGAAAAGTAAAAAGAGACGAAAAGCTAGTAAAAATGCCCGCTATAATAAGGTATATCCATGTTTTTCTGTCGATGCGGCTAATTTCCTGTGCATTCCCCTGTATTAGTACTACTGACCATGATACTATAATAATCAATATAGACTGAATAGCGAAAGCAAGGCTTGATTCCGTATCTTTCAAACCAGCTTTCGATAAAGTTGTAACTACCGCCGCAAATATTGCCGCCAGCAGCGCATATAATACCCACATGTATTTCATTTAATAGTTGAACTTGCTTTAATGATACAAGTGTTGCATTTATTGTGCCTGCATTCCAGATATGTAGTTTTAGTACCTTCCATGAAATTTCTTTTAAATGATAAAGTCGGTTTTTATAGCAGGCACAGAGCCCTTCAGTGGAAAATCGGTCGTTTCTCTTGGTCTCGTTAATATGCTTGCAGGTAAAACGCGGAATATAGCCTATTTTAAACCGATAATAAGGGAGCAGGCCGAAGGGCAGCAGGATGAACATATAACGATGATCCTCAAAACCTTTGAACTATCAATAGATTATGAAGACACCTATGCCTTCTCCTGGCAGGAAGCCATCAATAAAACAGAAGCGGAAAGCCAGGGTGATATGATCGACACCATTATCAGGAGATTTAAAAAAATAGAAGACCGATATGATTTCACCATTATAGAAGGAACGGATTACCGGGGAGAGGGTCTTGCCTTTGAGTTTGATATCAACGCCTTGATTGCAAAGAATCTAGGCTCACCAGTAATTGTTGTTATTTCAGGAGAAAATAAAACCACTACCCAGCTTGTAAACGCGGTGCTGACCGCTGTGCATAACTTTGAAGTTAGGGAAATACAGGTACTAGCCATTATTGCTAACAAAATTGCGGCAGATCAGGTGGCCGACGTGAAGGAGTTGCTCGCGAGACAATTTCCCGGCAACACGATAGTAGCTGTAATTCCTGCCGACAAGAATCTTCAGAGCCCGACTATGAAGGAAATCTACGAAAAGATTAGCGGGAAGCTTCTTTTTGGTGCGGATCTTCTCGATAACCAGGTAGATCATTTCGTAACGGGCGCCATGCAGGTACCGAACTTCCTGAATTATCTTAAAGAGAACGTGCTTATAGTAACCCCTGGCGATCGGGGTGATATCATTATCGCGGCATTGCAGGCCAATCTCTCTACCCGTTATCCAAAGGTAGCAGGAATAGTACTTACGGCGGGATATGAACCAGAGGAGCCTATTAGCCGGCTGATAGAGGGGCTTCAGACGGTAGTACCGGTAATAGCGGTGCAATCGGGAACGTTTCAGACAAGTAATGAGGTAGGTGCTATCCGGTCAAGAATCACTTTTGATAACGGCAAGAAGATACAGCTTGCCATAGATACCTTCAATAAATATGTGGATACCCGAGCACTTGCTGAACGGATTGTAACTTTCACCACCTCGGGTATTACACCTCGTATGTTCCAGTACCAGCTTGCCATGAGGGCAAAAGCTTCCAGGAAACATATCGTGCTTCCTGAAGGCGATGATGATCGCATATTGAAAGCCGCTGCCCGGCTTATCAACCAGGAAATGGTTTATTTAACCATTCTCGGAAATCCCGATACTATTGCAGCAAGTATAAAAAGACTTGGTATAAATCTGGATCTAAGTACGATAAACATTGTTGACCCGGTACACTCCGTGTATTATGAGGACTACGTTAATACCCTGTATGAATTACGCAAAACCAAGAACGTAACCAAAGAGATGGCACGCGATCTTATGACCGATGTGTCTTACTTCGGAACAATGATGGTGTATAAGGGTGATGCTGACGGGATGGTATCTGGCGCTTTGCATACTACACAACATACCATCCGGCCCGCCCTACAATTCATAAAAACGAAGCCAGGCATTTCACTAGTGTCCTCTGTATTTTTTATGTGCCTTCCAGACAGGGTTTCCGTGTTTGGCGATTGCGCGGTAAATCCCGATCCAACAGCAAGTCAACTCGCCGATATAGCCATATCATCCGCAGAGAGCAGCCAGCGCTTTGGGATAGAACCCCGCATTGCCCTGCTCTCCTATTCATCGGGCAATTCAGGAGAAGGTGAAGATGTAGAGAAAGTGAGGGAAGCGCGGAGGATAGTAAAGGAAAGAAGACCCGATCTGAAAGTGGAGGGACCCATACAATATGATGCAGCAGTGGATCCTGCGGTAGGCAAAAGCAAAATGCCCGGATCTGAAGTAGCAGGCCAGGCAAGCGTCCTCATCTTCCCAGACCTTAATACGGGCAATAATACCTATAAAGCAGTGCAAAGGGAAACCGGAGCACTCGCGATAGGACCGATATTACAAGGCTTGAATAAGCCTGTCAATGACCTTAGCAGAGGGTGTACGTTGGATGACATATTTAACACTGTAATAGTTACAGCCATACAGTGCCAGCAATAAGAACCCTTATACTTTAATAAGCCATCCATTTATACATGAATATTTTCGTTATTAATTCCGGCAGTAGCTCCATCAAATACCACCTTTATAAAATGCCGGAAGGCCAGAGTATATGCAGTGGAATCATAGATAGAATAGGATTGAAGGGTTCCGTTATCCAACATAAATACTGGAATGAGGGAGAGGAAAAAAAAGTTGTGCTTAACATGGATATCGCCGATCACGAAAATGGATTACGGGAGGTAATTTATTTGATTGCTCATGCAGAGAGTGGAGTACTGAATGATCCTGGAGAAATAGAGTTGGTGGGGCATCGTATCGTTCATGGCGGAAAAGAATTTACCACGCCTGTATTGATAGATAACAATGTGAAAGAGAAAATAAAGCAAACTTTTCAGCTCGCTCCTCTTCATAACCCACCCGGCTTCCAGGGCATTGAAGTGGCAGAAAAACTCTTTAAGAATGCCAGGCAGGTGGCGGTATTCGATACCGCCTTTCATCAGACAATGCCGGAAAAAGCATACCGGTTCGCCATTCCCAATTCCTTTTATGAAGATCTGAATATTCGTGCTTATGGTTTTCACGGCACAAGCCACCAGTATGTAGCTGCAAAGGCGGCCAAGCATCTTGGCAGCGAGACTATCAAGCTTATAAGCATTCACCTTGGTAATGGAGCTAGCATTACGGCCATACAAAATGGTCAGTCAGTTGACACAAGCATGGGCTTCGGACCGTTAAGCGGGCTTGTAATGGGAACACGATCAGGTGATATAGATCCTACGGTTCTATTATATCTTGTCAATCAGGCGGGTTACCAGTTAGAAGAAGTAAGTACCCTTCTCAATAGAGAAAGCGGAATGCTAGGGCTCACCGGCTATAGCGATATGCGGGATATTACAAAGTCAATGCAGCGAGGCGATCAAAGTGCCCGGCTTGCCTATGATTTATATACCTACAGGATAAAAAAATACATAGGTGCTTACGTGGCCGCTCTTAATGGCGTGGACGCTATCATTTTCACTGCTGGAGTTGGGGAAAACGACGCAATAGTAAGAGAAATGGTTTGCAGCAATCTTGATTACCTGGGCATTATACCAGACCTGGAAAAGAACAGCGGAAAAACGGTTGGCATAAGGGAAATTCAGTCAAATGCCTCCCGGGTAAAGATCCTGGTTATCCCTACCAATGAAGAGCTTAAAATCGCGGAACAATGTTTCGGACTCTTTAATAAGGGGTATAAAAGCGATCTTTAACAAGACAGGCTAACAATGGTATTGTGGCAACAACAGGCGATCGAAACTAACGTGTATTGTCTGCTTCACTGGATAGCTGGGAGCTCAACAATAAGCAGACACGGAACTGTGCATAACATACAGCGTTCCGTATCTGCTTTCAAACATCTAATGACAGGCCTGCCGTTATTGCGCCGATTATGGTTTGTCCCACCAAAGTCGCGTGGCGATATTATCAGTGCCACCAAGCTTCTGCAAGGCACCGGAAAGCCCCGCTTGGTTGGTTGTTTTTTCGCTTACTGCAAAAGGGATTCTTTTTATAAACTCATTTGATGAAAGTACACCGCCACTTTTGTTCAATACTACCGGAAATAGCTTCGGATAACCTGTGCGACGGAACTCCGACCACGCTTCTACGGACTCCGGAAATAAAGCAATCCATTTTTGGGTAAGGATCTGTTCCAGCTTTTCTTCATTGGTGCCCGCACCATTCCATTTAGGGCTTACCGTACTTAAATAAGGAGAGCCGACGAGTACACTATTTGCATTGTTGATTGGATCTACGTATGGAAGAGGCTTTGCTGTGCTATTCTTATAGTCTTCGAACTTGCCAGCCACATCCCATTGTATGAAAGAATGCCGAATGCCTTCTTCGTACAAACTTTGTACAGTGGTAAAGTTACCTGGTACATTCCAGCCTTTGAGCTTTGCTTCTGCTTTGAGAAACCATACTTCGGCAGCCGTAAGCAGCTGCGTTTTATTTCCAAGGCTGGCCACGGCTGAATGCCTTCTATAAGTGTCTCCTGAATTAATCTCGATACCATTACGGATTCCTTTGTATTCATTTACAATCAGGGGATCTGTTGCAGGTTCAAAGAATTTAGAGATCCGCGGATCATCATAACCGGCAAGATAAGATTCCATAGGTGCTCCCATCCGGATATCGCCCCAGCTTTTTGAAATATCGTTAATGGGGTTGCTGATGGTTTTGCTATCAATGATAAAATCTGAAGCATTATCTTCTATCACTCCATACTTATTTAAAAGGGCTTTCTCACCTTCTCCCTTCGCCTTTGCGGGGTCCACTTTTGAAATGCGAAGGGCTATTCTTAAACGAAGGGAATTCAGCAATTGCTGCCACTTAACGTAATCGCCTCCATAAGCCATATCGAAGTTTTTAAATACCTTTGGAAGGGAATTATCGGCAGCATAAGGCTCCAGCTTGGTTTGTGCTTCGTCAAGGTCTTTTAAGAAAGCCATATAAGCTTCCTGCTGCGAATCGTAACTTACACTTCCATCCTTATTTATCAAGCCGTAGCTGGTATAGATAATCGGACCATAAATATCTGAAATTCTTTGCATAGCCAATACTCTCAAGATCAGTGCCCAGGCATGGAAGTTTGAAAGTGTATCCCTGATTGCCTGTTTAATCGCCGCGCTTGATGGCGCCATTACCTGGGAATAGGCGAGGGTCCAGATGAAGTCGTTCCAGCCTTCCATCATAAAGTAATTACTGTTATTGCTATTACTGTTAAACGGGCTGGGCGTCATCATATAACCAGAATAAATATCGGCATTCAGGTTCTGCTGAAGCTGGTATTGCCAGGTGGGGTTATAAAGATGTATTCCTAACTGCATTTGCCTGAAAGGCGCAGCATAAAGCCCGAAATCAGCAGCAAGTTGTCTTTCTGACAAACCATAAGGATCTGTGTTGATGGATTCAAATTTCTTGGTGCAGCCTGAAACTACGGCTGCTATCGTTATACACAATAGCACTCTTTTAGCGAGCACCGACAAATTATTATGATGTTTCATATATGTTGTTTTTAAAAGTTAAAAACCAAGTTTAAGGTTTACTCCAATGCTTCTTGTAAGCGGTAAACCAAATGCGTCTACTCCCTGCACACCATCTGATGTACTCATAGATACTTCCGGATCGAAAGGAGCTTCTCTTTTTATGAAGAAAAGATTACGGCCTACAAGTGAAATAGCCATCTGCCTGATACCTTTGATCTTGACAGGTATGATATAGCCTGCAGTCAGCTCCCGTAGACGGATAGCGGTTGCATCGTATATATAAAACTCCCCCACAGCCGACCGTCCACCTACGCCTCTATAGTACTCCTTTGCATCTGTAGTTCCCGAGTAAGGTGCACCCGTAGTTTTGTCGATTCCCGATACCCGAACGCCACCGTTATCTCTTGCATCGGCAGAAGCTTTACTGAAGCCCTGGGCATCGAGGATTGCCTGGGTGAGGCTTAGTACTTCACCGCCAAAGCGGCCATCGATAAGGAAGCCAAGATTGAAACTTTTGTAGCGGAAATCATTGTTCCAGCCAGCAGAAAAGTCAGGATTCGGATTGCCTACCACTTCACGGTCCGTAGCGCGCACAGGAATTCCCTTGTCGAGGATCATCTGGCCCGTTTTAGGATCTCTTTCCACTACATAAGACAATATATCTCCGAACGATCCTCCTTCCCTTACGATACTTCCATAAGTGTTGTCGGTTCTGGTAAGTTCAAATTCCGGGTTACCACTTATAACACCCGCTTCCGACAGGCTTACCACTTTGTTTTTGTTCTGGGCAAAGTTCACCGATGTGCTCCACTCGAAGTTGCGTGATTTTACAGGCACTGCGTTTACAATTACCTCTATACCATTGTTTCTGATATTGCCTACGTTAAGGTAGTAGGTGGATAATTCGGAACCGGAAGGCGCTGGGGTTTCAAAATACTGGTCGTAGTTATTGTTCCTATAATAGGTAATATCCAAACCAATCCTGTTATCAAGAAATCGCCATTCTGTACCCAACTCGAATGAGCGATTGTCCTCTGGCTTTAACGGTTTGCCCGGGAACGATCCTTTAACATTCTTGATATACTGAACAGAGGCGGGGTCGTACGTATACAATGCGGGATTCGTTGCGAAAGCTCTTACACTATTACCTACTTTGGCGTACGAAACGCGAATCTTGGCGAGGTTTACCGAAGCTGGCAAACGAAGTATTTCATTCAGTACTGCGGTAACTCCCGCAGAGAAGTAAAAGAACCCTCTATCAGCATTAGGGGTAAAGGAGAGTGTAGATGACCAGTCGTTCCTGGCAGTTAGATCGGCAAACAGCAGGTCTCTGAATCCTACCGAAGCACTGCCCAATATCGATTGAGTCTGGTACTTTGTAACACTTTGCTGCTTGTTTGCACCAATAGGGAGGATGCTTTGCGCATTAAAAACATTCGCATATTGAAGGCCTAGTTTTTCCCCGTTGGCATCTGCCTTTGCCCCATAGGAATCCAGCAAAAGCTTGTCGTTCTGGGTTATATCGTTGATTGCTGCACCCAGAGAACCATTCAGGCTAAAGTTTCCACCGACTCTTTTATTGAACAACAATAGCACATCTCCATAGGCAATCTTATTTTTGCTGTCTTCCAGTATAAGCCTCCCATTAAAGTCTGACATCACCGGATGGGTACTTGCCGACATCTGCGATTGGTACTCATCGGTGTAATAGTCATAGCTGCCTCTGGCTTGTACGGCTAGTGAAGGGTTCAGATCATATTTTAGTGTCAGGGAGCTGAAGGCCCTGTTTCTTGCATCGGTGCGGGTATTTCTGTTAAGCAGCCAATATGGATTCTGGGAATACTCATTGCCGATAAGGCCTTCATCGTAATTAATATTCCACCAGTCCTGAAGCTCTATGCGCCTGGAAGGTGAAAAGTACTGGTAACTATTTTTATACTCGGCCAAGCCATAGTTTCTTGGCAAAAGCGCAACGCTCATCTGTGGATTACTGTATAGCCCCGAAACCGGCCTGTTGTCAGACTCCTGCCGGGTTAGGGTAACAAAGCCGTCGATGGATAATCTGTTATCAAAAAACTTAGCCGTTTCACGTAGTGTAAGCGTGTGGCGACCAAATTTGCTAGTGGGTACTACCCCCTTATTACTCGTGTTAGCGTAAGAAAAATAAGTTTGGGCTCTATCCGTACCGGCACTAAGGCTCACACTATTGATCCAGGTGGTACCGGTTTGATAAAATTCTTTAAGCAGATCCCCGCCATTCACTGCCGGGCCCCATCCATCTTCTTCAGCGGGAGAGCTTTGACCGTAATTATATTGCAATTCCGGTTTCAAAGCAACCCTGTCGATGGTAAAGTTGCTGGAAACTGTTATCTGTGCTGCACCTGCTTTACCTTTCTTTGTCGTAATTACAAGCGCACCGTTAGCCGCCTGGCTTCCATACAATGCTGCCGCGGAAGCACCTTTAAGCACCTGGATGCTCTCGATATCTTCCGGGTTCAAATTGGAAATGGCATCACCTCCGTCTCTTCCCGGGCTCGAAGTTCCTGAAGATTGTCCGAATACGTTTTCTGGCTGGCCAACAGGAGTATTAATCATCGGAATACCGTCAATAACATATAAGGGTGAATTATTTTGGGTTGATTTATTACCCCGCATCACTACTTTCACAGATCCGCCCGTTCCCGATGCACTTCTGTTGATAGTAAGGCCCGCTACCTTACCACTTAAGCTGTTTATAAGATTGGCGTCTTTTACGCTCGTTAATTCGTCTCCTCCTACTTTCTGCGTAGCATAGGTAATCCCTTTTGAAGACCGGGAAATGCCAAGAGCAGTTACTACAACTTCATTCAATTGCTGGTCTGCTGGAGAAAGAATGATATTGATCAAGGTCTGATTACCTACGCTTAGCTCGCGTGTTGCAAATCCAATAGAAGAAACAATGAGCACATCGGTTTTGTCTGCCTGAATAGAAAAGAATCCTTTGTTGTCTGTCACAGTTCCTGTACCAGTAGATTTAACTATTACGTTTACTCCCTGAAGTACTTCTCCGGCGGCACTTGTAATAGTTCCCGTTATTTGAGCGAGCAACATTACTTTTTCCAACGTACTAACGGATGTCGATAACGTTCTTAAATGTACAGAAATCACTTTATCCTCCATTGAATAGGTAAGTGGCTGCAAAGCGAAACACTGGTCAAGGGCATTCTTTAATAGTACATTTTTAAGGTTAACAGTAACCCCTTTTGCTTTTTTCAGTAATTCAACATCGCAAAAAAAGATATAGCCTGTCTGCTCCTCTATAGAGGATAATACTTTAATAAGTGGAGTGTTCATCACTTTAAGTGTCACTCTCTGAGAATAGCCCGTTGCGCTTACATGCAAGCAGGAGACAAGGAGTAGAATTACTGTGAGTTTCATAATCAACAGTATTTTGGTTATTTTCTTCCATTCTCTGGTGTTTACAGAGGCAGGAATGCAAAGAGAAATTAAATGCATAACTTCGTTTTGTTTGAGTTAAACAATAGCAGTCTGTCGAACGATTGAATATCAGGTTAACTTAAATATCTTCCGCTCTGGCCACGAACCGGAGCGGTTTTATTTTGAGGTCCTGTATTTTAATTGGTCAGGTAATCATATAAGGAGTTGTTGGTTACTTATTTAAAAACTAAGGCTGCACTATGAGCTTTCTTCCTTCTATCCGGCAGTTGATACCGTTGTTAGCAAGCACCTTCACTACCTTACTTAACGACATTCCCCGGAAGATTTTTCCTATAAATCGCTGTGAAGGTATAGAGCCCTTATATACCACATCTACGTTATACCACCTGCTTAGTTGACGCATTACGGCAGCTACATCTGCTTCTTCGAAAGTAAACAGGCCGTTTTTCCAGGCGAGAACCTCTGCAACATTCGTATTGCGTTTCACGTGTATAGGGTTATTGTTTTTAACAAGCGCTTGTTCTCCGCGTTGAAGCAGTACCACGTCGCTCCCCTTGCCTATACGGATGCTGCCTTCCACCAGCGTCGTTTTCACCGCCTCTTCATCTAGATAAGCATTTATATTGAAGCTCGTTCCCAGAACTTGTATTGCCGTGTTTCCTGCAGATATGTAGAAGGGACGATTCTTATCGACTGCAATCTCACAATAGGCCTCGCCGCTTAATTCAATTCGTCGCTCATTTGCCGGAAATCCGGCAGGGAACCGAACCTCCGAAGCGGCATTGAGCCATACTTTCGTTCCATCCTGTAATATCACCTGGTATTGTCCGCCTCTAGGGGTGGTAATGGTATTATATAAAACAGAAGTGCCTGTATCTTGTGTTACGGCACCCGTATAAGCAAGTACTCCGGTGCCAGCTTTAATGATCGTTACTGCGCCCTGTCTTGCAAGGTCTCCTTCGCCTACAGAATCCAGCACGATTGTTCGTCCATTAGCTAGTGTAAGCAGCGCCCTGTTTCCCCCAGGCTCAATGTCCTCAATTTTTACAGCGCTCAACTGATCTGGTTTGGGAGTAGCATCCGATGAATCCCCTGGCCATAGAAAGGTGGCTGTAGTCGCTAACAATATGATAGCAGCGGCATATCTGAACCACCTTGTCTTTAGGAAATGGACCCTATGTACAGGAGAGATAATTCGCCTATCCTGTGAAAGGATCTCTTCGTACATCTTTGAAAGATCTGCATGGGTTTCCAGGCCCGAGGCCATTCTCCGATTGACGGCCTGTTCGATCTGGAGGTTGAATGAAGGGGCATTTTTTTCATCAGATGCATGCTTTCTCAATAGGCTTAGTTCTTTTGCTGTCATACTTCCGTCCAGATAGTTCTGTAAAAGTTGCCCCAGTTCTATTTCGTTCATAATTTCTTGTTTATCAGCATTAGCGCGTTTATCTTCCTACTCTATTTATCATGGACAGGAAATTAAAGAGGAACCATGCACCCTATCAAGATAAATGGAAAAAAAAAGCCGCAGTAGCGAAAATCAATAAGTGGAAAAGAATGAGATGGCGCCTCTCTGCAAGATAGATACGGAGGAATTTCAGTGCTCTTACTATGTAACTTTGGGAAGTGATAACAGATATGTTCATTAAGCGGGCTATTTCTTCGTGCGATAAACCTTTTGATCTGCTCAACAGAAATGCCTTTTTTTGTTGTGCCGGAAGATGATTCACTGCCTCATCCAGAATTCCTTGCAATTCTTTTTGCTCAAGAAAATCTTGGGGAGATCCTGCTGTTTCAGCAAAAAAAGCTTCCAGGTATTCAATGTTGGACGTGGTGAAAACTCTTTGATTAAGGAAGTTTCTGATAAGGTTTTTGGACACCGTATTTAAATAACCCTTAAAATGGTGCACATCAGAAAGTTTACCTCTATATACCCACAAACGCGTAAAAATTTCCTGAGTTAGATCATAGGCCAGCTCATCATCCTTGGTAAATTGCAATGCAATAGTGTAAACGTGCTTTGAATAATAATTGAATACCACTTTGAACGCCTCAGGATCTCCGCCGGCTATTTTCCGTAGCAAGGCATGTTCGTTATGTAATGGTAAAATTGGCACCAGGTGCTTGAGCAGTTATTTGAACTATAAAAATAAGGGAAAGAAAACATATATGTAGGCCGAAGCACGGAATGATTTTTACCAGACCGTATTGAAATATTCTACTTACGGTAAGACAATTCATGCATGGCATACGGATCAGGAACGGGAGTTACCGCTGGGTAGTCCTATGATTATGATGGGATTCACTAAAGATCGACAGATAAATACCTCGATGGTGGCGGAAAGAGATAAACGATTTGATGTATCTACTTGGAAGAAAATGGCACTATTACTTTTACACCTATATTACGGCCCATATTATAAATACCCGATCGGCCGTCGGGTGTTGCTGCGAAGTATTCAAAATACTTCAATCTGCTCTGGTTGCTTTGGTAAACTCTATTCAGAACATTTGTAACTTGGAAAAAGACTTGAAACTGCTCTCTTCCCTGCCGGCTTACGATAGTAGCGCCGCAACCAATGTTTAACAGCATATACCCTTCAGTAAAAGTTTCCGTATCATCTGCTCCGTAAAATCTGTCCTGCTTGCCAAAAGCATCAGCTTCTACTGTTGCATATGCTTTAGAAAAAATACCGTATATGGTATTCGAAGTAGCTTTGACAGATGAATTAAAATGCAAAGGTGGAATAAAGGGGAGGTACTTCGCCTTGTCACCGTAGATTTTAAGTAATTGGTCGTTCTTGTTGATCCCGGTTACGTAAGCAACGCTATTATTAAACGTAAGCCATTCCATGCTTCTTGGGTGGAGTTGAATGCTCACTTCACCGCCATAAAGCCGAGCCCTTGCCTGTTGATATTTATAAGTAGCATTGCCCGGCACTATCACTACAGGTTCTCCGTTATCATCATAGAGCTTCGCCTGGTAAATATAATGATCGATATTATTATTAAAGAGTTCTACGCTGATGTTTACGTCACTCAGGTAAGCTATCATGCCAATATCCTGCTGAAGGCTGAATTCAGGCTCAAAGTTTCTATTACCCTGGTAAACGATACGGGCACCCGGATCAAGACCATTGCTACCCACTTCGGTTATGCTGGGGCTTCTGTAGCCCCTCGCAATGTTGGCTTTGAGCACAACGCGCTCTGTAATATTATAGGCGACTCCAAAGCTACCTGTCACTCCACTATAGTTCCGGTTGAAGGCAGGAAACTGGAGCGATGCTCCCGCGGTGTCAGTTGGCGCAACCTGCCTATCGAAACCTGTGACAGGATTGTTTTGAACATAAAAGTTATTCCATCTAAGGTTCCTGTTGTCATACCGAACACCCCCTGACAGGTCGAACTTGCCAACTGTTCTTTTGACGAATAAATAACTCCCAATATCGCTTAAATCGTAATCTGGAATCGGGAAATCGGTGGCATCGCGGCTTTTATTGTTCTGAAACATGCCATTGATACCCACGGTCAACTCATAATTCTTTATATCAGGAAGATTGTATTTCAGCCCATAATTCAAAGTATTTAATACTACGTAGAGGCCAGCCTGTCTCGGCATCGATGGATGGTTGTATTCTCTACGAATACTCTGTTGAAACCCTGCTGTCAGTTGAAAATCCCCTGCCCCCGCTTTTAACTTATTGTGTGTATATAAGCGGTAATGTTGAATGTGCTGATGCAATGGCGTAATGGAGTAGCTTCTTAATTCATTGTTACTAACTATTGGCCGGTTTTTGATGTCATCGAGATCAGATTCAAGGATCTGTTTGGTGAACCGTCTGGAGCTGCTGTCCCTGCTTCCATCGGGTATTTCCTGAATATTATTATAGAGTGTTGCCGCTACCTGAGCATAGCCCCATTTTTTATCAGTTCTTACCTTTCCCGATAAGTGATATTCTCTGTATCCCGTGTTATAAACCAGTCCATCAGCCTTATTGCGATAATCACGGGCTATTTTACCGGTAGCGCGAAGGGCATACTTCCAGTCATTCCGTTTGTAAGAAAGGCCCAAAGACGTAGCGGCCATAGCATTATTGCTCTGATAGTCGGTTAGTATCTCTCCTTTCAGCTTTCCCTCCGCTCCTTCAGGAAGCGCAGGTATCATATTGATTACACCGGCTGTAGCGTCAGAGCCATAGGTTAAACTGGCAGGTCCCTTCACTACTTCTGCCCTTTCAATTCCATAGGCATCGATCTCTATACCATGCTCATCACCCCATTGCTGGCCTTCCTGGCGGATTCCATCATACATGGTAAGCACCCGGTTATACCCCAGGCCTCTGATAAATGGCTTGGATATGTTTGGACCCGTAGTAACCGTACTTACTCCGGGGAGGCCTCTTGTTATGGCATCTATAATATTTCCGGTAGCACGAGTGTTCATTTCCTTTCTTGAAACGACCGCGACAGGAACAGGATTTCTTCTCAGTTCTGTAGCCCGGGAAACCGCGGTTACGATCACCTCGGCCAAGCCAGAGCTATTTGCATCGAGATTGAAGTTCATGGTTGCCGTTTCTCCTGCTTTAAGATGCATTCGCTTTATCGCTGGCCGGTAACCGACACCAGAAACCTGAATTATGTATATTCCTGCCGGCAGCTCTCTAAATATGTAGTGCCCATTACTATCGGCAACCAGATTGTTTTGATTAACTGTTATACTTGCCGATGGAACAACCTTACCATCACTCATTATAGTGCCTCTAACAATGGCCCTTTCCTGCCCGGCAGATGGAATAGCCAAAGCAATAATGAGAATTGAAAGAAAGAGTCTCAGTAAAAGAGGAGCCATAATCTTTGTATTTGAATAGCAAAATAAATAATGTTAGGCAAATCTAACAAATATTATTAAGATTTTTTTCTAACTTTGTTTTATGCTATCGTATACAGAAGAGAATTATTTAAAAGCGCTACTTCAGCTAACGGTTGAAAAAGGCAATAAAGAGGGAGCCGGTACTAACGAATTGGCTGTACACTTAAATCTCAAACCTGCTACCGCCAATGACATGCTTAAGAAGCTAAAAGAAAAAAAACTGGTGGAATATGAGAAATACGGAAAGTCTTCCCTGACCAGGGAGGGAAGACGACTTGCTACCGACGTTGTACGCAAGCATCGTCTATGGGAAACCTTTTTATTTGAAAAACTTGCTTTTGCCTGGGATGAGGTACACGAGGTAGCTGAACAGCTGGAACACATTCAAAGTAAGAAATTAGTAGATAAGCTCGATGAATTTCTTGGTTTTCCGGGCTTCGATCCTCATGGAGATGTAATACCGAATGCTCGTGGAGAACTGCAGATGCGCTCCACTAAAACACTGCATGAGGAAGTGGTAAATCATCGCTGCACGATGGTTGCTGTTAAAGATAATGCGGCTTCTTTTCTTCAATACGTAAACCAGGTTGGCTTACGCATCAATGATACTATTCATGTTCTTTCAAGGCAACCATACGATGACCTGATGGAAATAGAAGTAAACGGTAAAAAATCGAGTATAAGCTCCCGGTTTGCTGAAAATATCGTGGTGTCCTGTAAGGATTGCGATATAGCTAAGCCGAAAATTAAAAGCTTGAATGCAATCAAATAAAAAAAGGAGCCGTATAGAAATACACTCCGATTTATTTCCAATATCCTATGAAAAACCGAGTTTAGTAAAATTTAGCCCCCTGAGGTTATCGGGGTTGATTACAATGCAAATATCACGTGATTGAAGTTTTTTTAAAAGAGGCACTTGACGGATGGCATACCTGGATTTATATGTGGGGGGTTTTACCTAACAAAAATCGAGTAGAATATATCAATGCGCGCTTCCCATAAATGAATTCAGGCCCTTACGGGCGCCCTTTTGAACTTTCCGCTTCATCCAGCCCGTCCAGCCAAACAGTACTCCCTTCCATCCAAGAGCCTGTCCGATCCAGGTGCTGAGACGAAAAGCATCGCTGTGTTCCACTATTTTACCATCCTTTAGCTTCATATGAGCTTTTACCTGATTCACTACCTTATTACCGGTTTTAGAGAACGTGTAAGTGGCCACCCAACGGCAGGTGGCATACTCTTCATCCAGTAACTCTATTTCAGAAAACGTAAGGGAGAAATCGCGGGCATTTCGGCATAACATTTCCCACATCGCCGTTACTTCAACACCTTCCAGCACTAGAAATACAGGGTCGCTGAATACAATATTGTAGGAATAGCAGGCATTCATAGCCGAGGCGTCTAGTTGCTGGAAAGCGGTGTAAAAATGATGAATTACCTCTTTGTTATCAATCATAGTGTATCAATTCTATTTGACCATCTAGCGTAAATATAGGATGCAGATGATGATTTAATCGGATTATTTAGGGGACGGAAGGCAAATAAATCAACTGTGAAAATCTTTTCCCATCCTCCCTGTTTAAAGCCTTGGGTTAGCCGGGCAGCAGCCAAGGAATGATTTTTTGCACTGCTTTATCATTAAATTGTCTAGTATGTTTAAAAATATCCAATGGGGCTATTACGCTAAATATGGACTGATAGCGGCGATAGCATATCTGGTTCCTCTTTCCATCTTTATAAAACTTTCATCTTTTACACAAAGTTGGCTATTGTATATCGGCAATTTTGCGTTTATGATAGTAGTGGCTGCATTTCACCTCGTGTTTAACAAGAATCGCCGGGAAAATGCAAGCTCTACTGCATCATTTCTCGCTGGTCATATAGTAACAATGTTGGGGACTTTAATGGCAACACTCCTTTCTCTTTTGCTGCTGGTTATTCTGGTGCCTGGGCTTTTAGAATACGGAACGCCTGATAAAGTGCTTACAGAATCCCCCGACAATAATATATTGGATAGAACCAATGGCCTGGTTCCCATGATATTGCTAAGTGTTACCGTTTGCAACTTCGGCGTAGGATCTTTCATTGCTCTATTGTTTCCTTTCACTTTAAAGGCAGATCAAACAAAAGAGAAGGTTTCACCTTCACAATCAGAATACTAAGGCTGACCAATGTATTTGATTTACGTTAGTTCAGTAGGCTAGCTTGAATCTGGAAAGATTCGGAACATACGTTGGTTGTCTTGTCAATTCCAGCTCATAAATAATTCTTCCGAGGTTTTTAAGAAACGGTTTGCAGACTGTTTCGTATTCATACTTATCATCATTAAAAACGCCATCGTTATTGGATTGAACAACCGCTGATAGTAGAAATTCGACATTGTGGTCAAAATCTACAATGTAGGCGTTGTCTATGATATATCCGTAGGAATCACCATATTTATTGAAGATCCTGATAGAAGGATTTATTACTGCATTGCTGTCTGAGCCGTAATAAAGGAATTTGCCATAGGCCGGGTAGTATTCTGAAAGGTTGTAAGCCGGCACTTTGCTTTCGCCTGGTAACATACTCATGTATCGATATAGAAAATTGTAATCATTCGAGGTGAGCCGGAAACGTTGTTTTTTATGAAAACTTTCTGGAAAAAGAAGACGGCGCAATATCATCTGCTGGTCATACAGGGAGTAGACATTCATATCGCTGAAATCAAAGGGCTGCCGAACAAGAGAATCCTTTCCGTCAACGTAAGCATGCCCTTGCAGGGTGTTTTCAAGCTGTATTGTATATTCAAGGCGGTCGTATTGGAGGGGCTGTTGGTATAGCAATTGCCCGTTATTTGTAAACCGAACCGGATTTGTGTACCTTTTGGATGCGCCTTTGTCCCCCACTGCCAGCCTTCCGTTTATACGGCTATGCTTTAATCCGAATGCTTTAAGTCTCTGATTGATTCTCTCCCTACCGACAAATTCATAGACTCGATTGTACGCGTCATTGTCACTAACCAGCAAAATCTTTTTTATGTAATGTTCAATAGAAGGCAGGCCACTCTTGGAACTACTATCCTTAATTACGCTGGTTTGATTTGGAAAGGCACTATCCGTTAGCATTGCTGTTTCCTTTGTTAAGCCAGCAATACCAAGCTCATTTATCTTTTCCAAAGCAAATATAGCTGTAGGAAGCTTTACAGTGCTGGCGGGGTAAAAGTACCGCTGAGGATTAAGCCGGTAACTATAATAAGCAAAAGATGGTTTGTTCTTCTTATCACGGGTTATGCGTGTATATAAAATCTGTACCTCTTTTTTACCGGGATCTTTTAGGATGGTATCGAATAAATGTGCGTTGGAACGAAGCAGTTGCTCAAGTAGAAGCGTGTCTGTTTTTTGGGCTGTTGCAGGGATAGATAAAAATAGTACCGTTATGTAAATAACTATCTTTATATTAAGTAGCTTCATATTGAGTAAAATGCGATTAAGGTAGGTAAATTTCTGGTAATATACAGACGGCGGGTGCAGATTACCCCTTTGAGTGGCATAAATTTAGCAACGGGTGAAGTTGTTGTCAAGAATCGATCATTACGTTTTAATAGCGAACGGTGTTTGAACTATTGGCAATCTACCAGAGTTATACATTACATTGTGCAGCACCAGGCGATCGGTACCTAAAATAATAAAATTCGAGTAAGCGTAATTAAAGGAGACAACTATGGCAAAGAAAGTAATTATAATAGGCGGTGGATTCGCCGGGATCAATCTGGCAAAATCGCTCAGCAAAGACCTCGAATTTGATATCACAATAGTCGATCGCAACAATTATCATTTCTTTCCTCCTCTTATTTACCAGGTTTCCACTGGTTTTCTCGAAGCTTCCAGCATCAGTTATCCATTTAGAAAGCTTTTCCGGAAAAAGAATGTAGACTTTCGCATGGGAGAAGTGCAAAAGGTAGTACCGGACGAGAATAAGATCGTTCTTTCTACAGGTGAAGTTTCTTACGATTATCTTGTTTTTGCTACAGGCACTGAAACGAACTACTTCGGATTGGAAAATGTGCGGAGGAACGCAATACCGATGAAAACATTGAATGATGCGTTAGAAATGAGAAATACGATGCTGCAAAGATTGGAGGATTCAACTATTACTGAAAATGAGGGCGAACGAAAAAAGCTCCTGAACATCGTGGTGGCGGGGGGAGGCCCAACAGGAGTAGAGATTTCTGGTATGTTTGCCGAAATGAGGAAAAATATAATAAGCAAAGATTATCCAAGGATTACTAATACGGGAGCAGAAATCTATCTGGTAGATGGTGGCGATAGGCTTTTGGCTCCGATGAGTGAAAAATCGCAGCAGGATACTTATAAAGCGCTTGAAAGAATGGGTGTGAAAATAAAACTGAACCACCAGGTGAAAGATTATGTGAACGATACGGTTTATTTTGCCAACGGAAATTCGATAGAAACAAAAACACTGATCTGGGCTGCAGGAGTTACTGCTTCTGTTTTCGAGGGAATAGCAAAAGAAAGTTACGGAAGAGGCAGACGTATGCTTGTCGACGCGTTTAACAAGGTAGTGGGTACTATTAATATTTATGCTATAGGCGACACGAGCCTTCAGACTACTGACCTTGGCTTTCCGGGTGGACATCCTCAGGTGGCCCAGGTTGCCATACAGCATGGCCTGAACCTGGCTCACAACTTTAAAGCAGCACTGCGCAATAAGCCGCTTAAATCATTTCGATACAAAGACAAAGGATCTATGGCTATCATAGGTAAAAATAAGGCAGTCGCGGATATTCCAAAACCATCCATACACCTTAGGGGCATTATTGCCTGGCTGGCCTGGCTATTTGTTCACCTATTTTCGTTGATTAGTCACCGAAACCGGGTTAGTACATTTTTCAACTGGATGATTTCTTATTTTACTAATGACCAGGCGCTCCGCATGATCATAAGGCCGGTGCCTAAAAAGTAGATACTAGCAAGGAAAAAGAGTCTTTTTCTGTGACTAGCCGACAAAATTATCAATCTGCTAACAATCCGAACATAAGAAATAGCAGTATATTTTCTCCAATTGAAATGAATTTGTAGTTTTGAGCTCCTGTACCATTATACAATAACCGGTCAATTTAAAGAATACTTTTTTGGTCTATGGGCTTAACGGGCATTTTGGTGATTCTGATTATTGCGGCAAACGTTCTAATATCAGCGAAAGGATTTAAAAATATGGATTTCATGGCACGGTACGATTTTCAGGTAGAAAAAGTGCTGGTGTACAAAGATTATAAGCGTTTATTCACTTCCGCTTTTCTACACGCCAATTGGCTGCATCTTATATTTAATATGATAGCGCTGTTTTATTTTGGAATGCAGTTGGGCGCAATTCTCGGAACTCTTGGTTTTCTTCTAACTTTTATTCTCGGTATACTGGGGGGCGTGCTGCTAGCACTATATATACAAAGGTATAACAGTGGCTACAGCGCAATTGGTCCTTCTGCGGGGATAAATGCCGTAATGCTGGCTTGCATTGCATTGGTTCCAGGCATGCGCATCAGCCTGTTTTTTATTCCAATCCCAGGGTGGATAATAGGTCTTGCATACATGCTGATTTCCATTTACGGCATTCGCTCCCGAAGAGAAGGCATTAGCCATGAAGCCCATCTTGGAGGTGGTATCACCGGTATTATCATAGCAGTCCTGCTTCAACCATCTGCCCTGCAAAATAATCTTTGGGTTATCCTGTTAATGTTGATCCCTTCTCTTTCGTTTATTTTTCTGATAGTACGCTACCCTCACTTTCTCATTCTCGGTACCTTGAAACCAAGAACCAATCACACCGTGGAAGACCGCGCTAATATAGAAAGGAAAATTACCGAGGCACAGGTAGACGAAATTCTTGAAAAGATCAACAAAAAAGGCATTAGTAGTCTTACTAAGAAAGAAAAAGAAGCACTTGAGAAGTATTCGAGGCCATAATTACATTCAATTAGACGGTTGTTTACGCAAGATAATGGGTCATTCTATCTCGACAATAACGACTATCCCTCTAAAACAGCAAGAGATGCTACGTATTTTGATGAATGCACCTTCGCAAAGGTAAATTCTTTGATGAAGTTCGCTTTGTTATCAGTAACTCTGTAGGTGCCGTCAACACCCCCTGTGTTTACTATACACTATCGCCTTCGAAAATTGGGGTATTGCAGCTACTAACTTTGTTAGTTTAGGAGGCCGGTGCAAACTTTTACCAGTTGCTCCAAGGCGAACGGGAAACTTTCGAGAAAGGAACGAAATCAGCCTGGTTTCCCTGCACCGGACCTCCTACCGGAGAAAGCCGAGAGAAAGCCAGGGAGGCGCCTAATTATGCGTATTAAACGTGGACTAAAGGCGGACTTTACGCGGACTTACCGTGGAGTAGCGCCCCGGGCCGGAAATAATTCTAAAAATCTTCCTGGTTTTCTGTAACTTTTCTTTTCTACGAACGTAACACTGTAAACCAATCCGTAAAGATTAAAAAGACAACTTTCAATGACCGAACGCGAGTACAATGATTGTGTTGACAAATATGCAGACAATGTATATCGTTTCGTGTTTAAAAACCTGGGTCAGGAAGCTGATGCTAAGGACATTGTTCAAGGATCTTTTGAGAAGATGTGGGTAAACAGGGATGCAATCGAAAACTCCGGTTGCAAATCCTATCTTTTCACCGTAGCTTATCATCAGATGATCGATCATTTGCGCAAGGTAAAAAGGATTCAACTGAAAGAAACATTTGACGAAACAGCGGGGATTATAAACCAGCCGCGTAATAATTACCGGAAGGTATTAGAACTGGCGCTGGCTTCACTAAATGAAACACAGCGTTCATTAGTAATGCTGAAAGATTATGAAGGCTATTCTTACAAAGAAATAGGCCAGATAACAGCATTGAGTGAGAGCCAGGTAAGGGTATATCTTTTCAGGGCACGGATGCAGCTCAAAGCATTTTTAGGCAAAAAAGAAAATGTATTATGACGATCGACAGACAGAATTATGAAGAATACTTTTTGTTGTACAGCGACGGGGAGTTGGATGCACAACAGCGGCAAGCCATCGATAAGTTTGTTATCGAAAACCCCGACCTGAAGGCAGAACTGCAATTATTTCAAGAATTGCAAGTAATGCCAGACAATCAACTCGTTTTTACCGACAAGAAAAGCCTTTACCGGAAACAGAGAAAAACAGCGACCATTTTATTAACTATCGGTTATTCAGCTGCCGCGATTGTACTACTTCTAGTAGGCTACTTTACTGTCAATCGGTTAATATCCGACAAGCCGGAAGTAGTAAAGCCAGCCTTGGCAAAGACGTGGAAATTAAACGAGTCCAAGGCAAGAACCGGACCGACAGCATCAACGCTTCACGCCAGTTCTGTCGCATCTCCCACACCTCATTCCTCGTCTGCCGGTGATAAAAGAGTACCCCGGCTGATTGGTAAAGAAAAAGATAAAGTCGGTGCTTCAAATAAACAAGAAAACGATGATCAGGTAAAAAAATACCCTGGTCAAGTAAATAGAAGTAATGAAAGTGTGCGGCAGATACCTGTCGCGGTGGAAATCGACATTGCTTCCAGAGCGCTTACTCCAACGCCTTATGAAACATTAGCAGAGAAGCCTGAAGTTAAAATTGCCAGGCCGGACATTGCTTCGCTTGCGCGAATTATTATTCCCGCAGTAAATAATGAACAAATGTATGCTGCAAGCGATAACGCAGTTGAAACGCCCCATTCAGAAAATTATGTAGAGTCCAAAAAAGTTGCAATAAAGGGGTTTTTGCGCAGGGCCTCTAGCGTTATCAATAAAACCGTAGAACTTAGAAATACTTCCGAAATAAGCATCAAGCTAGGCAATGTTGAAGTAGCGCTTCACTAAATTAACATCAAACAATAAAAATAAAGGATCATGAAAAAACTATGTGTTTTACTGGCATCGGTATGCTTCATCCTGTCCGCGACAGCGCAAGATGAAACAGAAAAGCAGGATTCCAAAGATCAGAAAAATAAGTCCGATACTATCAGGATGGGTAACGTAACCATTATCACATCTAAAGGAAAAAGAAATCATGACAGTGCCCACCATCACAATCGACACGGAAGTAAGCCAAAAAATGTAAATACCAGTTGGTTTACTTTAGACCTGGGCTTCAACAATTACACTGATAATACAAATTACAGTTCGCTTGATGCACAGCAATTCGCACCAGGAGCTACGAAAGACTGGTTTGAATTGAGGCCGGTAAAATCTGTGAACGTAAATATATGGATCATAACGCAACGACTCAATCTGATAAGACATGCTGTCAATCTTCAATACGGGCTGGGTCTGGAACTAAATAATTATCATTATGAAGAAGAAATCCGGTTTAGAGAGAATCCGACGAGTGTTTACCTCGATCAGATCAGGTATAGAAAGAACAAACTGGCTACTGATTATATAACCATTCCAGTGATGCTGAATTTCAACCTTACACCGAAATCATACGAACATCGATCGATCGGATTCAGCGTAGGTGTATCAGCAGGTTATCTATATTCATCGCGGCAGAAATACATAAGCGACGAAACTGGAAAAGAAAAACTGAAAGATGATTTTGATCTAAGGCCGTTCAAGATCTCTTATGTTGGGGAACTGAAGATGGGTCCTATTAAGCTTTACGGCTCACTTGCAACTGAAAGCATCTTTGAAAAGGGTTTGGACCAGACTCCTTACACATTCGGCATAAGATTCAGCCATGATTAAAATTACACATGCGTACCGGAAGTTGCGTCGTTCAGCTTCCGGTATTATTTTAACCGATCCGCCAATTCTCTCCGGTAAGTTATTCCCACTGGCAGTTCAGTATCTTCAATAAACACGACGTGGTTACCGAATCTGGTAATCTTATCCAGTGCTATTATGTATGATTTATGTACTCGCATAAAATTATCCGGCGGCAGCTTATGCTCCAATTCTGATGTAGTTATAGTTGCGAGGTAGGTATGCTTTACCATAAAAAGCTTTACATAGTTTCCGAGGCTTTGTGCATATAACAATTCTTCCGGCCTTAAACGCACCATTAACCCATCCACTTTAACCATAAAAGAAGTTTCAGTCTTGGTTTCCGATGCAGGCAGTTCCGGATTAAAGGGCCTCAGAGAAATGAAACGTTCAATGCTTTTCAGGAACCTGGGAAAATGAATTGGTTTTAGCAAATAGTCTATAGCACCGTAATCATAGCTTTCCAGTGCAAATTCAGTATAGGCCGTTGTTAAGATTACTTTAGGAGGGTTTGTTAGCGTTCGAAGAAGATCAAAACCAGTCATTTCAGGCATGTTAATATCGAGAAAAATAAGATCTACTGTATTGCGATGAAGAAAGTTGATGGCCTCCAGCGCGTTATAACATTGCCCGGCCACTTCCAGCGTGTCGATGCGTTCAATGTAGTTGACCAGCACATAATGCGCCGCCACTTCATCGTCCACAATCAGGCACCTGAATTTTTCAGCCATGATCGCTATTTAAGTCTAACACTAAACGAACGCTGTATTCGCGATCCGTTATATTCCTGGTAAGTTCATATTTATCGGGATACGATAATTTAAGTCGTTGTTCTGTATTTCTCAGCCCAATTTGTGTTGATGGTACGGTATTTCTCGCTTTCGGAATGGAATTGACCACATCCATTTGAAGAATACCCTTACAAACTTTTATATTGATACGCACAAAGCAGTTCTCTATGCTATTTGCTCCATGTTTAAAAGCATTCTCAATAAAGGGCAGCAACATCATCGGTGCTATACCGCTATGTTCATCTTTAGTATCGTTCCTGAAATCATATTCGATCTTACATCTATGCGCCACCCGCTCCTCCTCGAGGGCTATGAAACTTTCCACAAAATCCATCTCTTCCTTTAGGCATACTTGTTCCTTACATATACTTTCAAGTTGATAGCGCATAAGACGTGAAATCTGCATAATTAGATCCGGTACCCGCTGGGGTTCATGAAGACTGATACCGTATAAATTATTAAAGGTATTGAACAGGAAATGAGGATTTAATTGAGAACGGAGCATGCTTAGCTCCATCATGTTCACGCATTCCATGCGCTTTCTGACTTCGGCCCGTTGCCGGTAAAAGCGATAAATGAAAAACGGTGATATAACTAGCAGAAAACCACCCACGACAAGAATATCCTGCAACCACCACAATTCCAATATTTTCCGTACTGTTTCAGGCATAACAAGTTAAAACACAAATAAACTAAAAATCAGCCGAATAGCGAAGAGATAATGACGAATTGCATTCGTCATTTCCAAACTGTATTAATCATTACCTGGAGATCCACAAAGGTCAATTATACTTTCTTTGCTGTTCTAAATCAACTTTATGGCACAAAGCAGACTACTCAAAACACCACGATTCCTATCAGCAGGCCTTATTCTATCAATTTACATTATTGCTTACAGCTGCACATCTACTTCAGCAAGCGATCAGAAATCTGCACCAGCAGCCATGCCGGTGGAAGTACTGACCGTAAAACAAGAACCAACTACAGTGTTTAAAGAATATACAGCAGCACTGGAAGGGAAAGTAAACGTAGAGATCAGGCCGCAGGTAGATGGATACCTCGATAAAATATTCGTAGATGAAGGCGCTTATGTAAAGGCAGGCCAACCGCTATTTCGTATAAACCCGCTACCTTATCAGGAACAATTAAATACTGCTTTGGCTGGCGTTCATTCTGCAGAAGCTGCAGTGGCAAATGCCCAATTGGAGATCGATAAATTAACACCCCTGGTGGAAAATAAAGTCATTTCAGGATTTCAGCTTAAAACAGCACAGTCCGCTTTTAACGCGGCGAAAGCAAATCTTGAACAATCACGAGCAACCGCCGCTTCTGCCCGCATAAATGTGGGATTCACATTGATCAAAGCTCCTGTAAATGGCTACATCGGCAGACTACCCAAAAAAACAGGAAGTCTTTCAACACGTAATGATCCCGAAGCACTCACCACTCTTTCAAATGTGGAAGAAGTCTACGCTTATTTTACCATGGGTGAAACGGATTTTATCAGCTTTAAAGAACGATACACCGGCAATAGCATCGATGAAAAGATCAGGAAGCTGCCTGCTGTTTCGCTTGTTCTTGCAGACAATAGTGAGCATACCCAGAAAGGAAAGATCGATATGGTAGATGGTCAGTTCAATAAAAACACGGGAGCTATCACATTAAGGGCAGTGTTCCCCAATCCAAATGGTCTTTTGCGCTCTGGCAATACAGGAAAGGTAAGGCTAAGCCAGCAGTACGACCTGGCGCTTCTGATACCACAGGCGTCAACAATTGAATTGCAAGACAAGATATTCGTGTACCTGGTAGGAGACAGCAACAAGGTTAATAAACAACCCGTCATCGCTTCCGGTGTATCTGATGGAAATTATATCATCAAAGAAGGACTCAAACCAGGAGACAGGATCGTATTGACAGGAATTGACAGACTACAGCCTGGTGCTGCAATTCTGCCACAGACCACTACCGACAGCCTGAGAAAATAACACCATACTATTTACAACACTTAGAATTATTATTCCATGTTTAGAAGATTTATTGAAAGACCAGTATTGGCTACTGTGATATCCATTCTACTGGTAATACTTGGCATACTGGGTCTTACCCGTCTGCCTTTACAAAAATTCCCTGACATAGCCCCACCGGCAGTTCAGGTTACCGCGTTCTATCCTGGTGCTAATGCAGAAACAATATTGCGCTCTGTTGCTCCTTCCATAGAAGAAGCGATCAATGGCGTAGAGAATATGAGCTATATGAGCTCTAATGCAAGCAACGATGGATCCCTGATAGTTACCGTGTATTTTAAGCTCGGTACAGATCCAGACCAGGCGGCCGTAAATGTACAGAACCGGGTATCCCAAGCTACATCACAGCTACCAGCAGAAGTTATCCAGGCAGGCATCACCACCGCCAAGCAACAAAACAGCCTTATTATGGTGGTAGATATGTATAGCGAAGATCCCAAAACATACGACCAAACCTTTCTGGCCAACTATGCACAGATCAATATAGTTCCCGAATTAAAGAGGATCCAGGGAGTAGGCCAGGCAATGATCTTTGGCGGCAATAAAGATTATTCCATGCGTGTATGGCTCGATCCGGCTCATATGGCAGCATATAACATAACACCTGGCGAAGTAATCGGCGCTATCAACGACAAAAGTCTTGAAGCAGCTCCAGGTAAGTTTGGAGAGAGTAGCACCGTGCCTTTTGAGTATGTGATCAAATACAAAGGCAAACTTAACAAACCCGAAGAATATGAAAACATCGTGATCCGGTCTAATGGTAATGGATCGATGCTTCGCCTTAAAGACGTAGCAAGAATTGAATTTGGCGCGTATACCTATGGCAATTACACCAGGGTAGACGGAAAACCGGGCCTCAATATTGGCATTTACCAGCTTGCGGGTTCCAACGCTAATGAAATACAGATTGCCATTGCAAAGTTCATGGAGAAAGCCTCGAAGGATTTTCCAAAAGGCGTCAAGCAACTTACGCTCTATAATACGAAAGACACGCTCGATCAATCCATCGACCAGGTAAAACAGACGCTAATAGAAGCCTTTATCCTGGTTTTTATAGTGGTCTTCATTTTTCTACAAGATCTTCGTTCGACCCTAATACCTGCTATTGCGGTACCTGTAGCCCTGTTGGGAACATTCTTCTTTATGTCGCTTCTGGGTTTTTCCATCAACCTGCTTACCCTGTTCGCACTTGTACTGGCGATAGGTATAGTAGTAGATGACGCAATCGTAGTAGTGGAAGCGGTACATGCCAAGATGGAGCATCAACATCTGGCACCCAAAGAAGCTACTATTTCGGCTATGAGCGAAATTACAGGTGCCATTATTTCCATCACCCTTGTAATGTCCGCAGTGTTTCTTCCCGTTGGCTTCATGGAAGGTTCAACAGGGGTGTTTTACCGGCAATTCGCCTTTACGCTTGCCATAGCCATTGTAATATCTGCCGTTAATGCTCTTACATTAAGTCCGGCTCTTGCAGCATTGTTCCTGAAAGAAACACATAAAGCAGATGGCAACATTCTTCAGAAGAAAACCTTCAAGGAAAAGTTCTTTATAGGATTCAACTCAGGATTCGAGAAACTGACCCGTAAATACACGGGTAGCCTCCGTTTTCTAATCAAGTACAAATGGGCCAGTCTTGGCGGTCTGGCAGTCGTTCTGATAGCCACAGTCTGGATGGTGAAAACGACCCCTTCCGGTTTTATTCCTTCCGAAGACCAGGGCTTTATTGCCATTTCGCTATCCATGCCTGCCGGAGCTTCCCTTGAAAGAACGACCGAAGCTATCAAGAAAATGGAAAATGTACTGCGGCCGCTTCAACCCAGCCAAACCGTAATGGGACTATCGGGTTTCAATATGCTTACTCAATCTTCCAGCCCTTCTTCAGGCGTAGTATTCGTGCTGCTAAAACATTCGAAAGATAGGGGTGAGATTACCGATATCAACGATATTATGGAAGACGTGCGGCAGAAGCTGTACACGCTTAAAGAGGGTAATTTCTTCGTATTCACCTTCCCCACTGTTCCAGGTTTCAGTAATGTAGATGGTCTTGACCTGGTACTACAAGACAGATCTGGCGGCAAGCTGGATAAGTTCAGCGGTGTTACCGGTAATTTCATTGGAGAACTGATGAAACGTCCTGAAATTGCTTTTGCTTTTACCTCCTTTAAAGCCGATTATCCGCAGCTCGATATGGAGATCGACAACGAGAAGGCGGAACAATTAAGTGTAAATGTTAAAGATATTCTGCAAACCATGCAGGCGTACTTTGGCAGCGCACAAGCTTCGGACTTTAACCGCTTCGGTAAATACTACCGGGTAATGGTGCAAGCGGGCCTTGAAAATCGCGCCGTGCCATCATCTATGGAAGGCATATACGTAAAAAACAGGCTCGGTGAGATGGTGCCATTGAATACGCTGGTGCAGCTTAAGAAAGTGAACGGCCCAGAAACGGCTTCCCGTTATAATCTTTTCAATTCAATCGGTATAAATGCCATGACAAAACCAGGTTATAGTTCTGGAGATGGCATTCGGGCTATAGAAGAAGTGGCAGCACTTCATCTACCTGCAGGCTATACGCATGAATTTACCGGCATGACGAAAGAAGAGATTTCCTCTAGCGGGCAATCTGTAGTAATTTTTATACTATGTCTTCTGTTCGTTTACTTCCTGCTGGCAGCCCAATACGAAAGTTATATACTTCCGTTTGCTGTTATATTATCCATACCCACTGGTATATTTGGAGTATTCCTAGCAATTGGCCTTACAGGTATCGAAAACAACATTTATGTACAGGTCGCGCTGGTTATGCTCATAGGCTTGCTCGCAAAGAATGCCATACTTATAGTGGAATTTGCCTTGCAGCGCAGAAACGCCGGACAGTCACTCGCATCGGCGGCAATGGAAGCTGCCAGACTGCGGTTGCGCCCGATCATAATGACGTCACTGGCGTTTATAGTGGGAATGATACCGATGATGAGTGATAAGGGCCCTTCTGCTCTGGGTAACCATTCCATAAGCATCGGGGCCGCAGGAGGGATGCTTAGCGGAGTCGTTCTCGGCCTCTTTATAATTCCTGTGTTATTTATAATCTTCCAGCGCTTGCAGGAAAGAGTATCTGGTAAACCATCTGTAGTTCCCGGTAAAGAACTGGCAGTACAACTTAATTAAACATCATGACACATACAATATATAGGTTCCTCTTCATCCTCCTGCTTTCGGCAGCAGGCGGATGTACTGTATCGAAAGACCTGGCCGTACAATCTGTAACTATTGCAGATACTTTCAGAAATGCAAGGTCAGCAGATACGGCTACCATTGCAGATCTTCCCTACAATAAATTCTTTTCAGATGGTGCACTTCTGCAGCTTATCGATAGAGCTATCCAGAAGAACTACGATATGCAGCTTGCCCTGCGCAATATAGAATCTGCACAACGGGTACTGGCCCAAACAAAATGGGGTTACGCACCAGACGCCAGATTGCTGGCTACCGCAAGCACTTCTCGCCCTTCGGACAATAGCCTTAATGGGCTAAGCTTGAAGGAGTTTCTGGGAACAAAACATATCGAAGACTTCACAACGGCTCTTGTGCTTTCATGGGAAGCGGATATCTGGGGAAAGGTAAAAAATCAGAAACGGAGTGCATTTGCTTCTTATCTCCAAACAGACGAAGCACGAAAAATTGTTCAGACCGATATCGTTACTGGCGTGTCGAAAGGATATTACAATCTGCTGATGCTCGATGCGCAATTGCAGGTAGCCAGAAAAAATCTGGCTTTAAACGACAGTACCTTGAGAATTATACGCCTCCAGTTTGAAGCAGGTCAGCTAACATCGCTCGCCATCCAGCAAGCGGAAGCACAGCGTCTGGAAGCCGCAAAGCTGGTTCCTGAACTGGAAAAGAACATCAACATACAAGAAAACGCACTTAGCATACTGGCAGGCGACTTCCCCGCAGCGACAGAAAGGAATTTGGCGCTGGACCAGCTTTCCTTTGAGAATAACCTGGCAACTGGCGTTCCTGCTTCGCTGGTGAGTCGCCGGCCTGATGTTCGCAGCTCAGAACTGGCACTCACCATAGCAAACGCGAATCTGGGCATCACAAAAGCCGCTATGTATCCTTCACTTTCTATTACTGCAACCGGCGGTGTAAATGCCTTCAAAGCAAGCAACTGGTTCAATATACCGGCTTCTTTGTTTGGTACGGCCGCTGCTAGTATTGCACAGCCACTGATTCAGAAAAAACAGCTTAAGACGCAGTATGAACTGGCAAAGCTGGAAAGGGAAAAGACGATATTACGATTCAGGCAGTCGGTACTATATGCGGTTGGGGAAGTTACCGATGCACTGATTAAGATCGGAAAGCTAAAAAACCAGTATGAGATTGCCGAATTGCGGGTAACAACCCTGCAACTGGCCATACAGAACGCCAATTTGCTGTTTCAAAATGGTATGGCCAATTACCTTGAGGTGATAACAGCCCAAAGTAATGTACTGCAAAGCGAACTAGAACTAACCATCCTGAAACGCGACCGGCTTGCTGCCGGGGTGGAGCTATATACGGCCCTTGGAGGAGGATGGAAATAACCATAGCTGACCGAATGCAAATTATTGGTGCCTTATTAATGATCGTAGTACTGTTTTTGATCATCTCATTACGTTGTACGGTGCTCCGGTGAATGACAAACCGGAGTTACCGCTGCAATTTAAAAGTGTTAAAGTTTTTCAATATCCTGTAAACGCGTTTGCTTGCCTGGAACCGGGTGTTGCCTATCTGCTTTCACAGGCAACAGCGCAGCCAAGACGCTAAAGACGAACTACTTTTCTTCTTTGATAGCCTGAAAAAAGACGCTTTATCTCTGGATGCGGGAGCAGGTGAAGCTAATAAGCTGCTCCCAAAGAAGTACCCTAAAAACATCCTATTCAGGGAGTAACTGCTAAAATTTCGCTTCGAGGCATCGCAGGGGTAGTTCTCAGTATTTTATTATTTCTTACCTTACGCCTCGCAAAAGCAGTTGATAAAAAGGCATAAAAAGCTTCGGAATTATAAAACCGGCACTCCGGCCGCAGGTTAAAAGATGTGGACTTTGAAAGTACAGGGTGAAAAATATTATTTGATCATTATTCTTATAGTGATCTCCGTTGCTTTACATGCGCAACAGAATAACCGGCCAAGGATAGGGCTTACTCTTAGTGGCGGTGGCGCCAAAGGCCTTGCGCATATAGGTCTCCTCAAAGCCATCGATTCCGCAGGGCTGAAAATTGACTATATTACGGGAACCAGTATGGGGGCCATTCTTGGAAGCCTTTATGCAGTGGGCTACTCTTCCGCAGCCATCGAGAAGATCGTAAGGGCCACTGACTGGGATCTACTTATCAGCAACCAATCTTCCCTTCGCAGTATTTATATGGAAGAAAAAGATGAATATTCTAAATATGTGCTGGAACTACCCTGGCAAAACAATCGTCTGAATCTCCCCATCGGCCTGCTCACTGGTCAGGAATTATGGCTGAAGTTCTCCGAGCTTTTTTATCCGGTGTATAATCAGAAAAACTTTTCTAGCTTCAGTATCCCTTTCAGGTGTATAGGCACGGATGTAGGTACTGGCGAGGCTGTAGTTATGAAAGAGGGTGAAATCATCTCTGCCATCCGCGCAAGCATGGCCATTCCTTCTCTTTTTACTGCCGTGGACTTCAATGGAAGAAAACTGGTAGACGGAGGCATCGTCCGCAATTTCCCTGTACGCGACGTGAAAGAAATGGGAGCAGATATAGTAATTGGCAGTAATGTGGCAAATGCTCTTATGCCTTCCGAAAAAGTAAGAAATGCCCTTCAGATCCTCCTGCAAGTAGCTTTTTACCGCGAGGCTGAAGATACCCGGATAGAAGTACCGCTTTGTGATATTTACGTACCGTTCGAGCTCAACAAATTTAGCATGGGCAGCTTTACAGATGCGAATAGCATCCTGGAAGTAGGCATTCAAAGAGGTCGTGAACTCTATCCAATATTTAAAAAACTGGCAGAGTCCCTGGACGCTATTTACGGCCGCTCTGATTTTAAAGAGAACAGATTACCCGAAACCCCCAAGGTTAGAATTGTGTCTTATGAAGTACAGGGTGTTGATAAAACTTCAGCAGATTTCTTCCTGCATACATTAGATATCAAAAACAACGCCTACTATAGCGCATCCAAATTGGCTGATATGGTTCGCCAGGCCTATGGAACCCGGTATTATAGCAAGGTGATCTACTCTCTTATTCCCCAGACAGACAGTACCTGTAAAATTCTATTCGAGGTAACGGAGAATCCTTTCAACTACGTAAAATTAGGCCTGCACTATAATAAGTTTAGTGGCGTAGGGGTTGTCGGCAACATCACTGCCAGAAATTTTCTCATTAGAAACTCACGAAGCCTCGTTTCCATTAACCTGGGAGAGAGCTTCCGGGTAAGAGGAGAACATCTACAGTATATTGGCAGACGGAAAAACTTTGCAGTAGTATTGGACACAGAACTCGATCGCTTCGACGTTCCTACCTACGACAAATACCGCCAGGACGGTGTCTATAAACAAAACTATTTCAGGATCGGCGGCCGTACCCAGTTTTCTACCAGAAGGCAGCTCTCCCTGGGGTTGGGCTCCCGCTTCGAGTGGTTACATTACAGACCTGTCATCAACTCCAATTTCGAGTTCCGTGGAAGAAATAATTACGTTACTACATTCTTCTATCTGTCACACAATTCCCTCGACAAAGCTGTTTATCCCCGGAAAGGGATTCGGCTGGATGCTGAAGCGGGACTGGTATCCGGACAGAAAACCAGCATACGGTTTCTGGAAGACGGACAGCCTTCTGATAACCCGGATCTTCCTACAGTGTCGGAAGAGCCTTACCGTCGTACATGGCTGAATGTGGAAGGATACACTTCCCTTAGTAAAAGAACTACTTTGCTGATGAATCTTCAAACAGGTGTCAATTTTGGCTATTCTAATAATGTCATGAATGAATTTGTAGTAGGTGGCTTAACCAGAATGTTCCGCAACCAGGTATTATTTAGCGGGCTTGTGGAAGGAACGGTATATACTCCGGCTGTAATGGCGTTGCAAGGAGGCGTGCGGTACCAAATGTTCCCCAGTACTTATATCACAGGCCGCAGCAACATTTTGTTCAATAACTTCATTAGTAAAAGCGACCTATATAAAAATCCCGATTTCATGTCGGGTTATTCCCTCACGTTTTCCTATAACTTTGCACTGGGCCCCCTCGAAATAAGTGCCATGTACAGCGATCAGACGCGTAAAGTACAGAGCTATATAAACTTAGGCATACCGTTTTAACTTAGAATATCTGTACACACAAAGCTATGTTGAAGGAAGCCGGCTCCTGCGCACCGCCTGCACTATCCATCCACCTGTTTTAATAATCGGGATATTTTGTTAATTTTGCCCTTTAACAATAATATGCCAACTCAAAAAAAACAATCCGTTACCGGATGGGGCAATTACCCCAGGGTAGAGTCATTCGTTCTGCCAGTAAGAGATATATCCGATGCCGGAAGGTCAGTTAAAGATGGCAATATTATCCCCCGCGGGCTAGGAAGAAGCTATGCAGACCAGGCTGTTAATGACGGCGGTAGAATAGCGGAATGTACTTTTATGAACCATTTCCTCAACTTTGATGAACAGGAGGGTATTCTGGAATGCGAAGCGGGCGCCAGTCTGGAAGAAATCATTAATGTATTTGTAGGTAAAGGCTGGCTGCCGATGATTTGTCCGGGTACAAAATTTGTTACCCTCGGAGGCGCCATTGCGAATGATATACATGGTAAAGCTCACCATACAGATGGTTCTTTTGTGAACTGTGTGATCTCTTTCACAATACTTACTGCCAGTGGAGATATTCTCACTGCTTCCAGAACCGAAAACAGCGATCTTTTCTGGGCCAATTTCGGTGGCCTCGGATTACTTGGTATCATTGTCACTGCAAAGATTCGCCTCCGTAAAATTGAAACTACTTATTTCAGGCAGAAGTCAATAAAGATCAACAACCTCACAGAAATGTTGGAGGCGCTCGAGCAGTACGATCATGAATTCAATTACTCAGTTGCATGGATAGACGCACTTGCTAAGGGCTCTAAATTAGGTAGTGGCGTGTTAACATTGGGCAATGCCGCAAAACTTTCAGAACTTCCGCCGGAGCTGCAGAAAGACCCGCTAAAATTACACAACACCTCAAAACTGTCTGTGCCCGTATATCTGCCCGATTTTTCACTGAATGGCGTAACAGTAAAAGTGTTAAACAAAGCTATCAGTATAGTGCAGAACTCATCTAAAAAGTTTGTGCATTACGAAAAGTTCTTTTTCCCGCTGGATGCTATTAATAACTGGAACAGGGGATATGGAAAAAGGGGATTTATCCAATACCAGTTTGTAATTCCTGTGGAGAACGGAAAGGAAAACCTTATTAAGATACTTACCAGCATTGGCGAGAGCGGATGTATTCCTTTCCTGAATGTATTTAAGAAAATGGGTAAGGGACAAGGCATTCTTTCTTTTCCTTTCGAAGGATATACGCTGGCTATCGACTTTCCCATGACCAAACAACTCCCAGCGTTTATCCGGAAGCTGGATCAGGAGGTATTAAAAGCAAACGGCAGAATTTATCTTGGAAAAGATGCAATGCTGGATAGCGAAACTTTTCGCCTTATGTACCCCCAATATAAAGAATGGCTGGCAATCAAAAAGAAATACGACCCTGAAAATATATTCACTTCAAATATCGGTAGGAGAATAAAATTAACTTCACACGCAGTATAGTAATAGTAACCGATTGGAGCAAGACCATATTCCGGCAGTATCAGAGATCATAACTTCTGCTGAATAGCGAACTACCGAAGCTCTGTTATAGCTGTTGGATAGGAAGCCAGTGCCAGTTCTGGTTCCTCTATCTCCGGATGCCACAATTTCTCCCATTCAAAACTGTAAAATCCTTTGAAAGCTGCCTTATCCAATGCGGTGATAGCTGCTTTTAAAGGAGCCACTCCTTTTCCTATCAATACATACTTCATGTGCTCGCTCTCCCACAC
>JACMJX010000074.1 GCA_014380425.1 Chitinophagaceae bacterium
TATTGCCGCCAACATCGAAAAAGTATGGAACTGCATGAACGAACCGGAACATATCAGGAACTGGTGCTATGCCTCCGATGACTGGCATGCTCCTTACGCGGAGAACGACCTGCGCATAGGTGGAACCTTAAAAACAACGATGGCTGCAAAAGACGGCAGCTTTAGTTTCGACTTTGAAGGCGTTTACGACGAGATTGTTCCACACCAGCTGATTTCCTACACGCTGGGTGATGGTAGAAGAGTGCGGGTAACGTTTGCTGAAGAGGATAATACCACGAAAGTAGTGCAGACGTTCGACGCAGAAGACACCAACTCCGTAGAAATGCAGGAAATGGGCTGGCAGGCCATCCTGGATAACTTCAAGAAATACACCGAGCGTGTGAAGTAACCGGCATAACGAATAAGAGGATGCATCCATTTCTGATGCATCCTCTTATTACGCTGTTTCATCAGCTACTCAGTACCTGTTTCCACGGCCGTTGCCGTTGTTTCCGCGCCGGCCACCACCACGGTAGTCATCATCATCATAATCACGGTCACGGCGGTCATTGTAGCTCAATCCATCCCTGCGATTGTCTCTCCGGCATACCTGCCCGCGATATCCTCTGTAAGAGCCATAGTTCCTGAAATAATGATCATGCCGCATCCAGGGGTTCCTGTCGTTGATCACCACTTTGTAACTGGAATAGAGGTTGATATTTCTCCTGTAAGAAGGAAGCATACGTGTATTGATCCAGCGGCCTCTTTCGCGGTACACATACTCGCGGGATGATACGTTGTAATACATGTCGGCATCAGGCAGGTAGTAATACTGGGCGTAATCGTAACCCACAGGGCCCCAGTCGGGCTGGCTGTTGATATTGATCTGCGCATTCACCCTTACCTGCGCTTGTGAAGATAAACCAATCGTTGTACCGGTAATGAACAAACTAAGAAAAACTAACTTTTTCATACATTGAGTTTTTATGATGATAAGACTCAATGCTGAAGATCAGGTTACATGGGCATGTGTTAAATAAAAGCAAATCCGGCGTTGTGCATTATCAGTTGCCTGCCTTCACCTTTCTGTTATCATGCTGCTTGCCTGCCTGAATAAGGCTTTTGCTGATGGCAATCAATTCTTCCATCTCGAAAGGTTTGGCAAGAAATGCATCGGCACCTGCTTGTGCACCTACCCTATCGCCTATCATACTTGCGGAGATAAGCAGGATGGCCATTTTAGATCGCTCAGGGTGGCTTTTAATATGGCGGATAATATCTTCGCCATTAAACTGCGGCATCCATAGATCAACGATCAACAAATCGGGGCGATGTTCATCGATCTCCTGGTACAATTGGGCACTGTTCCTAACGCCTATGGCCGTAAGGCCTTCCAGCTCCAGTAAACGTACTATTGCATCGAGAATATCTGGATCGTCATCACAAACTATTACTTTGCTGTTTTGGCTGGGGATCTTTACTAACATTGGATTGCTCACTTATAGAAAGTAAATATATCAGTAAAAATTTAACATTCAAACCTCGGCAATAATATTCAATACATACCTGTACAAAAACTACTATGCTATTTCTTATCCGGCTTTCGGCGCAGACTACCCGCAACCGACTTCTTTCCTGGAGCTTTCTTTAGAGAAGCGGTCTTTTTTGCCGCAGTCTTTTTTCTGAATACGCCCGCCGCGCGAGGCGAGGCGACGGCTTTGGCGGCAGCAATGCGCCGCAGCGATGAAGGTCTTTTCTTTGCAGCCGTCTTTTTTGCAGCCGCTTGCCTGCCGGAAGATGCAGCATTATGACCTGCGGCTTCCGCTACCGTTCCATCTTTTTCGGCCCGGGCCTTTCCTCTTCCTCCCCCGCTATTCCTTCTTCCTGCCGATGCCCTTTTGGCATCGGATGTTTTTTTCTTCCCGGTACGTCTTTTCTTTATTCTGGTCATACAGCAATTTAGCCATAATTATTCTGTTTGCGGATGTTTGTAGACAACTATTCTATCATCCTTTCTTTTCTATCTTTAGCGTATGAAGTGGATAACAAGAGAACGTCCTAAAATAGACCGCATCGCATGCCCCTGGTTGATAAAGCGTTTTATCGACAAAGACGCGGAGATTATTTATGTTCCGTTCGACCAGGTGATACCATCGTCGAAAGAGCTGAACGCCACACCCTTCGATATACCAGGCGTTGAATTCACCCACGTTGGCGACCAGTGCACCTTCGATTATTTCATTAGCAAATATGGCATTAAGGATAAGGCAGTACTGGATATGGCCGCGATAGTGAGAGGAGCAGATACTGACAGGCATTATCTCTCCGAACAGGCACCGGGGCTCTGGGCTATCGCCGCAGGCATGGCTTATAATATTCCAAATGATCTTGAATTACTGGAAAAAGGATTGATCATATACGATGGCCTCTACTCCTGGTGCAAGCACCTGCAGAAAGAAAAACATACCCAGCAACCAGCCGAGCAACTGCTGCTGAATGTGTGGAATAACTACCTTAATAGTAAAACAGGTACCCGCAAAAAGATACCTGCCTGGGCAAAGGAACTTAAAGAAATCATACAAGACCAGATCGACTCGAACCTTACGCTGAAGGAACTTTCCAAAGGGCTTGAAATCAATCCGTCTTACCTGTCCCGCGAATTCTCCAAGCACTTCGAGAACCTGACCTTCGGGGAATACATCCGTAAAACGCGTATAGAAAAAGCCATCGAACTGATGCAGTCCCCGTCTTATTCGCTCACTGAAATCGCCTACCTCACGGGTTTCTCCGACCAGAGCCATTTTACGCGTATTTTTAAAAGACATACGGGCTCCAATCCTTCCGAATACCGCAAAATGGCGAAGCAAAAGTAATGTACATACCAAAAGTTATTTATATTCTATTTCACGCCATTACAACCACTTACCATTGCATATAAATTGAACGAACAGTATGACCCAGCCTGCTTACGACCTTAAGAGTTTATCGGCATACTTCCTTAAATTAGGAACCATCGGTTTCGGGGGGCCCGTAGCCCTGGTAGGCTATATGCACCGGGATCTTGTAGAAAACAGAAAATGGATAACGGAGGATGAATATAAAGAAGGGCTCGCCCTCTCGCAGCTGGCACCGGGCCCTTTAGCTGCGCAACTTGCCATCTACATAGGGTTTGTTCATTACCGCATACCCGGCGCTACGCTTGCAGGTATTGCCTTTGTGGCGCCTTCGTTTATAATGGTGCTGGCACTGGGTTACTTCTATGTAATGTCGGGCGGCCTGCCCTGGGTGCAGGCGCTGTTTTATGGCATCGGGCCTGCTGTAATAGGCATCATCGGGTTAAGCAGTTACAAGCTGATAAAAAAGACCCTGAAGAAAGAACCGCTTCTATGGGCCATTGCGGCTGTTACAGCCATTGCCACTGTTATCACGGAGCAGGAAAGCATCTGGCTGGTGCTTGCTTCTGGCGTAGTGTACTGGTTTATCAAAGTACCGCCCCGGTTTCTTGATTCGGCCAACAGTATTCTCGCGTCTCCCCTATTGCTGCAGGCAACCGGAGCGATGCAGACAGACGACCGCCTACTGAAGATTGCCGGTTTCTTCCTTAAAGCAGGCGCATTCGTTTTTGGCAGTGGCCTGGCTATCGTACCGTTTCTTTATGGAGGAGTAGTGAAAGAATACCACTGGCTGAATGACCAGCAGTTTACAGATGCCGTAGCTGTTGCCATGATCACACCAGGGCCTGTTGTGATAACCACCGGCTTTATCGGCTATCTTGTTGCTGGCTTGCCAGGCGCCTGCGTAGCAGCGGCTGCTACCTTCCTGCCTTGCTATCTGTTTACCATCCTTCCGGCTCCTTATTTTAAAAAATATGGCAGCAACCCGTCTATCAAAGCTTTTGTAGATGGAGTTACCGCTGCCGCGGTTGGAGCCATCGCCGGTGCCGTTATCGTTCTTGCGAAACGCCAATTCAGGAGCCTGCACTCCATACCCGACTTTGTAGCGGTAATCATCGCCTTCGTCTCAATCGTATTGTTAATGAGGTTTAAAAAGCTTCCAGAACCGGTTATCATCTTGATGGCGGCTATCGTTGGCTTGCTCGTGTATCGTTAGTACAACCTTCATAATAAGCCTTTGCAGGCACTTTCATATACGGTTCAGCTACTTATGCTTTCTTAAGTATTTTCATGTAAACCTTGCACGGTCGAGGTTTTGTCACTATATTGTTGCGTATATGCGGCGTTAACCAATAATACTTAATCCATAACATCCAACTTGTAATACCAAACCAATGATAAAACTTTCCACCTATTCCATCGGACTTTTTACAGTCATCGCCCTCTTTTTAGGATGTAGCAAGTCTACGTCTACCGATTCTGAAAGTAATGCACCCCAGGAAGCTTTATCAGCTTCTGTTCCCGTAGATCGCAAGGCGAATTGTTCGTACACACCGAACTATGGCGACTCTGTGTTTTTCAACAAGAAGAAAGATAATAAAGACTGCTTGATCAAACCAATCAATGCAGCACCTGCCGGTAGCTGGTTCGCCTCGCCTGCCGGAATGGTAATCAACCCTGCCACGGGAGAAATAAACGTCTCTAAAAGTGAATCCGGCCTAAGGTATCGGATCAGCTTCGTTAAAACAGGTACACAAGATACTTGTTCAACGATACTTATACTAGCAGGCATCACTTATCTGGATGGTATTTACGTAATGGCAAACAATGACACGCTCGCCAAACCCTATTTCAACGCAAATCCACTGGTAAATAGCATTTGCGACGTAAGTGACGATAACGACTATCCCGACAAGAATGGTAAAGGCAATAAGAAATGCGAATTTGACGATGATGAGGATGATGACAATGATGGCGATGATGATGACGATGACGACGATGATGACGACGATGACAATGGAGGTGAACAACCTCCTCCTGGCCAGAGAGCGAACGATAAAAAGGTACGGGTGCGCACTAAAAGTGGAGTGATCAATTTGAAGAAATCATTACAGGATGGTGTTTTTGGGTCAAATCCAGTCAACGGACGTACTACTGAAGCTACGATCTACTATAGGCTCAATGATCAGAGTTCCAAATCACTTCTGAAGATAAAAGTGAAGTTGACTTACTACAGAAACAAGTCGGATGTACCAGCTCCCCTTGCAGCAGCAGTGAGTGTGAATGCTAGTTCTTTTCAATCGGCGCGTGTAATAGAGAGTGTACCAAGGCCACCGCATATCATCATAACAAGTTACTAAGGATAGAGAACCAATAAATTAAAGATATGCAGGGCAGTGCCTGTTGGCTATTACTGGCATGTGTTCTATGCTATCATGCTTCCAGTGGCAGCCCGGAGCCGCAGCAGCCAACTGTTCTACAACTGTATCGCAAGGCTGACAAGCTATTCCGTCTTCCGGATCCTACTGCATATACTGACAAGGAAGCCCTGGCTACTTTCCAGCTGATTATCGATCAGCTCGAAAGCAGACGGGGCTTTTCAGATACCTGCCTGTTTCAGTCGTACCTCAAAAAGGGTATACTGCTAGACATTGGTGAAAACTACCAGGCCGCAAAGCAGGCCTATTTGCGGGCCACGCAGGTTAAAAGACTGAACCCCGCCTGGAGTGATTCTCTTTTATACCTGCCGAACGTTTACACAGGCTCCGCTTACTATCACCTCAATAACTTCGATTCTGCCAGTTATTTTCTTCAACATGCAGAAGCATTGATTCGATTGTTTCCGCGCATACAGGAAAAGGAACGCTTGTACAATGCCTTAGGTGCCCTGCACTTTGAGAACGGGAACTACCTGCTGAGCAGAAACTACTTCACCCTTGCGCTCGAAGTGCTGTATAAAGAGCCGGCTTCAGATGCATTTGCTGCCATCCCTTTCGAAAATAATATAGCCATCTCCCTGTTTAAGTTGGGTATGTACCGGGAAGCCTTGCAGATATATCAAAAGCTCGTTGCCCGCCGGGTGTTCTCCGACCAGATCTATCTGAATATGGGTAAAACACTTTTCGCACTTCGTGAACCAAATAAGGCGCTTGTGAATTTCCGAAAGGTAAATCCCCGCAAGGTTCCCGGTCTTTTCAACGAGATGGCTCTTGCTCACCTGGAATTGGGTAAGGTAGATTCCGCGTGGTTCTTTCTCGGGCAGTTCGACAGAAGCAATAACACAGGCTATATCGATCGGGGTGTTAATAAAGTGTACAAAGCTCGCACCCTCCTGGCAGGGCAGCAATACAACCAGGCGCTTCCATTACTTCAGGAAGCTGTTATACTTTTTTCAGGAAGGTTCACCGATAAAGATATCTACGCCAACCCTGATAACTTTATAGGTGCTTTTGCTTCCTACCGTTTATTCGATGCGCTTTTAAGAAAGGCAGAAACCCTGGAACTATTGTATAAAACAGACCGCAACCCTCGGTGGCTAAAAGCAGCGCTCGCTACGTACAATAGTACGATGTCTCTGAGTAACTATATAGAAAAGAGCTACGATACCGATGATGCTAAACTACTGCTAAAGAAAAACAACCGGGATCTCTATCGCAACGCATTGAATACCTGCCTCCTTCTCCATACCCTCCATCCCCGGTCTGGCTATTTGAAACAGGCTTATCTCATCACCCAACGCAATAAGGCTTCCGTAGTGCTTGCGGGTTTGCAACAGCGAACGTATAAAGAAAGAGGGGGCATCGATCCCGCGCTCCTGCGAAGGGAACGAAACATCAAATACAATATCGCCCGGCTTAACCTAAAGAATGAACTGGATATTGATAAAGAAATCCTTCAGTTGAATGCCCGCAACAAAATGCACTTCGAGATTGAACTTTCCCAGGTGCAAAAGAATATAGAGAAGAACAGTACCTATTATAAATTAAAGTACGATAATACCTTCCCTTCGGTAGAAGCCATACAGCAAACGCTCAAGGGGCAACAGGCTGTAATCAGTTTCTTTGAAGCAGGCAACAGTTTACACCTCTTTGTTATCAAGAGTGCATCCTTCAGCCACCGGCAGATCGATTCTTTCCCGCTGCTGCGGCAGCAAGTGCAGGCCTGGGTAAAACAGTTGCATAGTTCGGAAAAAGGAAAGAAGTTCAACTACTCAGGGGCTTCCGTCATTTACGAATTGCTGGTGAAGCCCTTACAATCCCTCGCAGGGGATAAAGACCATTGGATCATAGTACCCGATGGAATACTTGCCTTTCTTCCTTTTGAATCGCTGCCATCGGGCAAGTTGAACCTGCCCTTGCTTGAATCCGTGGAGATCAGTTATGCGCTTTCATCTCAGTTTCTTATCCCCGCCGCTTCTTCAAAAGTTGTACGAAGTGCCTACAGCGTGCTGGCGTTTGCCCCGTTTGCCGGTAAAGGCGAAAGCGGACAACAGCGTAGTCTGCTGCTGCAACAGTTGCCCGCGTCGGAAGTGGAAATCGCAACGCTTAAGGGTAGCCGGTATATCAACCAGGCCGCAACAAAAACAAGGTTCATAGAGGAAGCCAATCGTTATCCTGTAATACATCTTGCCACACATGCCATCTACAACCCGCAGAACAGTGCCGCATCTTTTGTTGCATTTTACCCGCAGGGGCCCATGCCGGAGCAAGACAGGCTTTACCTGGAAGAACTCTATAGCCTCGCTCTCGATTCCACAGAGCTGATGATAGTAAGTGCTTGTGAAACGGGCAACGGAGAACTCGTAACGGGTGAAGGGGTGATGAGTTTAACCCGAGGGTTTGCTTATGCCGGGTGCCGCTCCGTTATAAACAGTCTTTGGAAGGCGGATGATGATGCTACCTCGGAGATCCTGCAGCAGTTTCATAAATATCTGAAAGATGGAGATACCAAATCAAAAGCGCTTCAGAAAGCGAAACTCGATTATCTGCACGGAGATGCTTTGTATAAAAGTCCAGACTACTGGTCGCATCTGGTATTGGTGGGAAGTTCTGAAGCATTGGTTGAAGAAAGAGGCATAAGTAAAGTGATGTTGATTGTTGCTACTGGCCTAGGTATATTGTTACTTTGTTACTTGTATTTAAAGAAAAAGAAAAAGTCGGCGGGTTTACATGAACGTTGATATTGGATGCGTATTTTGAAAGGTAACAGAGCTGTTGCTCATCAGGACATTGGACTTCATTTACGTACACCGGCTTTTTCTGATTTTTCAAGGGATATTGGAAAGGAATTGGATTTTAACTTATACACCAACCTACTATCGGTTGGGTTATGGGTTTTAACATTCAAAGGGTTTCTATATATATTAGTAAGAGCTGAAGAACTTAATGTAACCAGGAACGTTACTTTTTTTAAAAATAATCAGCGCTCTTTAAATTCCAGGATATTCATTTCAACAACGGATAGCCTGGCTACCCGCTGCTGAAACAAATGGTTAGACTCTGCCCGGATCTTTTTCAGAAGCGGTACGGCCAATGAAACTTCGCCTGTTGCCAGGTAGCTCATGGCGAGATAAAATTCTGCTTCATCTCTAAAGTAATTATCGGAATGCTCCCTGTTATAGGCAAGCACCTGCGTAAATTTTATAGCGGCATCTTTATATTGCTTCAACTCCATTTGCGCCATGCCTGCCAGAAAGCAATGTTTGGTATCGTACTTACCCCATCTTCCGTATGCTTCCGCCGCTTTCTTCCAGTCTCCGTTGCGGTATGCTTCTTCGATTGCACTTGCATCCGCACTGCCACGGTTAGATCCCAGGCTATATGCAGCATACTGCTGGTTATAAATGGATGCCGGGTTAGTAGCCATATATTGGTAAACAGATGCCGAACCTGCTATCAGCAGCACAAAGGCTGCTATTCTATAGAGATTCCTGACAATGCTTCGTACCGGCGTCCGGGAAGCCACATTGTCTACTGCCTGTAGGGCATCATATTGCTTCCTGATGGCACCTACATGGCCGTAAAGCCCCGAATGACGAATAGCTTCTACCGATCGCTGAATATTGCTCCACTCTTCATTCCATTCATCATTCTCTCGTATCTGGCGCTCGACTGCCTCACGCTCCGCTGGTTGCAGTTCACCATCCAGGTGGCCAGTAAGTAGTTTAAAATTTATCTGTGACATATGTATTAGCTGCTTTTACTTTTTTTAATGAATTTTTCTGAAATACCTGGATTGTCTTTGAAAATTCCTATCAATTGTTGAAGACATTTGTATTTTTTATTTCTTACTACTTGCTCGTTTTCGTAAGGCAATTGGTCAAGCATTTCCTTCATACTCAGGTTCTCGTAATAGAACAGAAGGAGAATCTTATTACAGGGCTCACCCAGTTTCTCGAGCATCCGTCTAAATTCCTGCTTCGTCTCCCGCTCACTGATATAGTTGCTTATATCAGGGTCCCGGTAATCACGGGTGCTTTCATATACTTTTTCCCGGTAACCAGATCGTTGTCTTTTTCTCAGCTCATTCATCCAGATATTTCGCGCTATCACCGTCAAAAAGGTCTTGACACTTGCTTCACCACGAAATTTCCCCCGCCTTACGGTTTCTATAAACGAAACCACGGTTTCCTGAAATACATCCTCGCCATCCTCCTGGCTGCCTCCATTGTAGGTAATAGTAGCTACTACCGCACTGGAAAACTGTTTGTATATATAAAGAACTATGTCATTAAAACCGCCATTCTCACTCAGTCCGGCAACTAACTCCTCATCGGTATAGTGAGCTTCTGCGTTCATAATCTAGATTTATAGTAAAAGCAATAGAAGGTTTTGTAACTATTTCAATGTAATTTCTTTTAAACGCAGATTATCCCGCTAAATGATACCTTATGAAAATAAAATAGCTTACTGGAGAGATTATTACATCTTTCTTGTAGTATAATCAAAAAATGTTGTTGATAACCGTAGAAATACCTGTCTATAATAGTAAATCTACGTTACAAGCTGTACCTTTCGACCCATTAAACACCCCACTTTTCTTATGCCCAGTCAAGATACTGCGCATCGACGATGACCCTGTTAAAAAACAATGCTACCACGTCTAATATGCGGATCCTACTTATTTCAGGCCATCAGGGCCTACCAGAACTCGCCGTTGCCTGTGGTGCAGATGCTTTTCTGGAAAAGCCTTTATAGGAGGTAACTATTAGGGGGATGTAAGTTACTTGCAGATATGCCTTACTGTATCTCGATGGAATAGGGCATCATCATCCAGATCTTGTTTTTTTGATCGCGCATACTCCGCAGTGTACGAAACCAGGGGTATTCTTTCCCAAGCTCTTTTTCCAGCATTCCCGCTACGGTAACTTTTTCACCCGATGTACTGCTCGCTACCATGCGCAGAATCTTTTCAAATTTATCTGCAGGCGCCGGGTACCTTACGAGCTTGTAATCTTCCAGTTTTGCAAGGGCAGCGGCACTTTCCAGTGCCCGATCCAGCCCTCCAATTTTATCCGCCAGGCCATTCTCTATTGCTGCGGTGCCCGACCATATCCGCCCCTGGGCAATGCTATCTACCACACTTAAATCCAGTTTTCTACCGGTCGCCACCCTGTTTTTAAAAGTCGCATAGATAGTATCGACACTTTGCTGAATAAACCTTCTTTCCATTTCGGTTAAAGGCCTTGTTACATTCGGGAAGTCGGCATAGGGAGCATTCTTTTCCGTATCGAAGGTTACACCCAGTTTCTCATTGAAAAAGTCTTCCGTGTTGAACATCATACCAAAAACACCGATGCTGCCCGTGATAGTGGTCGGCAGCACGAATATACTGTCGGAAGCACAGGATATATAGTAACCACCGCTGGCAGCTACATTCCCCATAGAGACTACCAGCGGCTTTTTGCGGTGCAGCAACTGCAGTTCTCTTAAAATAACTTCAGAAGCAAGCGCACTTCCGCCGGGAGAATTTACGCGCAGTACTACTGCCTTAACAGCATCGTTATCACTGATCTTTCTGATTTCCTTAATAAACGTTTCAGAAGCTATCTGGTTGGAGTAATCACCTGCTTCACCATCCACTATTTCTCCTTCGGCAACCAGCAATGCGATCTGGTTCTCCGCTATCGTGGCGGGGATAGATCCGCGGTAGGTGGCCACGCTTACCAGCTTTACCTTTTCCGTGGCAGCAAGGCCCGTTTTCGATTTCATCAATTGCTCGATCTGGTCTTTGTACCGTAAGCCATCGGCCAGCTTATAACGCACCGCGTCCTGCGCTGTTTGTATCGTTCCATTTTGTGCCCATGCATTTATGGTTGCCGTATCGGCTTTGGTATGCTCACTGGCAGCCACCAGCATTTCCTGCCATATTGTTTTCTGAAAAGAAGCGAGTTGCAATCTGCTGGGGTCGCTCATCTTCTGAAGCCGGAATGGCTCGGTTGCGCTCTTGAACTGGCCATTGTAAAAGATCTCGGGTTGAATATTGAGTTTGTCCAGCGTCCCTTTAAAAAATGCGAGGTTGGTAGCCAGCCCTTTCACTTCTACAATGCCCAGGGGGTTGATAAAAACGCTATCCGCTACGGAAGCGACAAAATAATCGGATTGCGGAATATAGTCACCATAAGCATAAATAAACTTCCTGCTTTGCTTGAAATCCTTGAGTGCATTCCGCACCTGCTGCAGGGTAGCAAGGCCGTTGGGCGATCCTCCGGTTCTTATATAGATCCCTTTGATCTTATCATCTTTCTTGGCATAGTTGATACTTCTTATCAGGTCGTAAGCGCTGGAAGGTTGTTCAGATCTATCGGAAAACAGCGCTACACTGTTGCTTTCATCCAGTTCGCGGAAGCGGTGCCGCAGATCGATATATAGAATGGAGTTCTCTTTAACGAGTAGCTTGTCCGACTCCGCTTCCGAGCCCGAAAATGAACTTACCA
>JACMJX010000075.1 GCA_014380425.1 Chitinophagaceae bacterium
CTTAATATCTTTCGTGTACATTTTCTGGCCGGTGATGCTGATGATATCTATGCCGAAATCGCCGTTCATTTCCGCATCAAATTGAAGCGACACTTTATTGATCGCCGGATTCGGGAAAACGCCCACGGTATTGCCGGATAATTTCAGTTTATCCAGGCCCACCCTGTTGATAGATGAATAAGTGACCTTACCATTGGGTTCCGTTTGCTTGATGCGAACATACAGATTTTCACCTGCGCCGGAAGGAATATTATACAGGAACTGGTAGGCATTTGAATTGCCACCTGCTGCCTGGGAAGGCTGTGTGTAAACGGTTTTATAATTCACACCGTCTGAACTTACCTGCACTTCATATAAGATATTACCCACCTGGTTATCCGATGCCCATTCTATCTGCACGTTTTCATTCTTTAACTTGGCATTAAAATCACGGATATTGCGGGCAAGTACACCTGCAGGACACCAGTAATAAGTAAGTACATACACTCCTGTGGTGAACGTGGTAATCTGGGAATTATAGTTTAATCCACCCTGTGTGGAAATAAATCCTCCACTCTGTGTATGGCTCATAAACGCCAGGCCCGTTCCCAGGTAAGATGCCAGTGAACCCACGTTAGTAGATCCTATCCAGTTTACTACCTGGAGAGGTCCGTAAGTAGTTGAGTCATCGATAGCTCCGTATTTACCAAGCGAATCAGGACCAAAAAACGTATCAAAAGCTTCGTCCGCAGAAACACCTGCACCTGATATTGTATTCGCAATAGTTAACCTGAATCTATACCTAATTCTGGCGGTCGTATCGGTATTTCTAACTCCGATTCTGGATCGTGAGCTAACCCTGTAGTCCAGTTTGGCGCAGGTAAGCGTACCGATAGACGGATCGAACTTAGGGAATTTGAATGATATAGAAGAGGAAGATGTTGGCGGAATACTGTCTTGATATGCAACTGGTGTGGCTGGATCGCCTCCCGGGCAGTTACACTGCGAATAACCTGTTTGAACGATAAAAGAACATGCAACCACAAGCATGCCGGTGAATAGGTAGAGTTTTGTTTTCATAAATATTGATTTTAGTACTCTGGATTAAAGCATAAAAGTAGAGTGAAAAAATTCGGGATCAAAACGGGTTAACCCTCGATTTAAGGTACCGTATTTTCCGTAAAAAAGGGGATTGTTACGATAATGGCTGGTAAGTTTACCTTTGCTGGATGAAATCTGGGGTCAAAAAGCGGTGGTACGATACTATAAAGCAGCTATTTCAAAGAAAAGGCGCGAAAGTGCCATCTCCGTTCGTCGCCGACCCCGCAGCGGTGCCGCTAAGCTGGGAGCAAAAAGAAGTGATAAAAGACAGGTATACGGAGGGCAGGGAGTATTTCCTGTTCGTTGGAGATATTGATCCTAAGCGCCACCAGCTGCTGGTACTTTTGAAAGCATTTTCCCAATTTAAAAAGTGGCAGCGTTCGGATATGAAGCTGGTAATGGCGGGTAATAACACTAGTCGGACACCGGCATTTAAACGGAAGCTGGCCAATTACAAATACCGGGAAGATGTATTAATATTTGAAGCCCCTCAACAACCCATTTTACTACAATTACTGGCATCGGCTTACGCAGTATTGTATATAGACAAGAAAGACATCATTTCTATTGATTTATTAAATGCCATACAGTCCGGGGTACCCGTTATTGCCGGTAAAACACCGTTATTAGAAAAATTGATTTCCAACAACGGCATCTTTACAGCATTGAACGATCCTGAAGAACTCGCCAGGAAATTATTACTTATTTATAAGAATGAAGATTTAAGGGCAACTTTGATAAATAGGGGATGATTTAGGAGCAAGCAGCTGGAAACTCTTCCAGTAGATGAGCTTATTAAGGATGCCAATGCGCACATTTTTTCGCTTTTGGGAAGGACGGCAC
>JACMJX010000076.1 GCA_014380425.1 Chitinophagaceae bacterium
GTATAGCACGGGAACAACGGCATTTATTATAATGTTGTTAATAGTGCTTTCTCCCAATGTTTTGGGTTGGAAGTTACTGCATTCGTCAAAGCGGTAATGATAGTTCCAGTAATCATTAGCTGTTACCTGCAAAAGAGATGCAACGTCTTTAAGATGAATACATTCGCTTATTGTTGAAAAAAAATGACTGTAGGTTTTTATGAACATGGCGAGCTGCGCTAGGCGTACAGAAGGAAAGTTAGGAGGACGCATCCTAAGAAATAGTAAGGGGATATTCACAGGCTCGAGTTGGTATTTTCTTTTCAGAAACCGGTATTCTTTCTGGAGCATTAATGGATACTGCCCTTTGAATTGCTTATCGAGAAGGCCTGCCTGTCCGAAAAGCAACGCTTCTGTTTGGTGAATCTGATTTCTATGCCTACCGAGAGTAATGAAAGGTACTGATCTGGCAATTGCTTCAAAAGCTTCGCTATTCACCTTCATGCCAAAGTTTCTTGCAATCATCCACCACAGGGCTTCCTCCCAGTTGTAGTTGTTTTCTTCCAGCAACTTCTTTACATGAAGGGCTTTACTCTGCAACCTTTCAAGCATCAACCTTTCTTTCCATGTATCCCATACCAGTGCAGGTACGTCTTTTACACTGTTTTCGCAAGGTATAAAAGAGCTTCTACGCATCATGTCGCCGTATCTGTTAAGAAGCAGTGCCGACACGTAGGGCTGCAATTCGAGTGTAGGCATATTAAAATAAGCACCACCAGGTAAATCGTGCTGCCATACAACATGCATAATAACATTTTTATACTTATCATCTGTATGATGAGTGTGTTTCTTCCAATCGCTGGTTCGAAGATGCAATTCAATATTTCCTACCCATAGTGTACCGTTAATGAGAATTTTCGCCTCCAGGAAGTCTGGCCCCTGATTGGAATTATATGCTCCCGGATACAGTACCTCCAGCCTTTCACCTTGTTCGGTACGGAGTTGGCGGCAATTATAATGACGGAGTTGCCAAATGTATTGGAGTAATCTTTCTGTCATAGATACTTTGTTTATCGCAAAATACCCTAGCTGGCTGTTCTAAAGAACCGTATAATCTGGCAGCAGCAAGGTGTTTTCCTCATCCACCGAGCGCTTTCACCACCCGGCTCACGGGAAGCCCCATAACGTTATAAAAATCACCCGAAACTGACTTTATACCAGTGACACCAATCCACTCCTGTATAGCGTAAGCGCCTGCTTTGTCGTACGGTTTGTACTTATCTACGTAGAATACAATCTGTTCTATGGTGAGCTTATGAAAATCGACTATTGTAGTATCAGAGAAGGCGGTTTCCATTGTTTCTTTAAGTATCACCACCCCAGTAATAACCTTATGCTGCCTCCCTGAAAGTGCGGATAATGTTTTTATGGCATCTTCCCTGTTTGCGGGCTTTCCGATAATGGTTTGATCGAGCACTACTACCGTATCTGCAGCTAGTATTACAGCATCTTCGCTTAATTCTTTTTGCACGGCCAACGCCTTGTTTCTGGCGATATGAACAGGTACTTCTTCTATGGGAAGTTCCGGAGGATAGTCTTCCTTGGTGTCTTTTACAATTACATCGAATGGTATTTCTGCCCATTCCAGTAGCTGTTTCCGCCTGGGTGAACTTGAAGCCAGTATAATTTTGTGCATGTTATAACGAATAATATAAAAAAAATAGCATTGATAAAATGCCTGTAAGCATCACCAGTTTAATAAGCGAGCTGATCAGGTGAAAATCCCGCACCTTCTGCGCTTTATAAAGATCTCCGAAGATTTTCACTAATGGAAGCAAGATAAGTAAGACACTATACAGAACACCCAGCCACCACGAGAGCATGACAGCGTATACTTGCAGGATAACCAGGGATAATATTACCACAACCAGCCAGATCGACGAATAGATCTTTGAAGCCTGCACTCCCCATACTATAGGCATTGTACGGCAACCATATCGCTGATCGCCTTCCATATCTTCTATGTCTTTTATGGCTTCTCTTACCAGAGATACAATGAACGCGAAGCCTGCATAAATGACTGCGAACTTGAAGATGCGCTTGATGGCGTGCTGGTAGGCAGGATCATCGAGAGAGAAAACGTTTAGCTCGCATGTATACAGTACCATGATCACCCATGCAGTAAGAAGAGAGATAATTACATTGCCGAGAAGCAGTTTTTTCTTAAAGGTTGTAGAGTAAAACCAAAGAAGTAATACGCAAACGATGTTGGCAAAAAAAAGTACATAATTATTGATTTTCCAGCTTACAAAGAGCGCGGCTAGTATTCCTGCCCCTGAAAGGCTGAGGTGCCATACTATCGCCCATCTCCTGCGTATGATCTTCTGCACCACTATCAATCGCGGTTTATTAACCTGGTCTATGTTGAGATCAAAATAGTCGTTTATTATATACCCTGCTGCGGCAATCAGCACCGAGGAAAGTACCAGAACTGCAAGCAAACCGGAGGACAGCATAATGGTAGCCGTTATTCCATTTGCATAAGAAGGGAGGATAATACAATAATGAAAAAGCACCTGGGTTACGACGATAAATACCAGATTTGGCCAGCGTATCAATCTAAAAAAAGCGCTTATTAATTTCATAACGGAAATTGGTGCTGTAAACTACTTCAAAACCTCCAAAGAATAACCTGGCGTTTGAGATTACCTGCTTGGAATATTTGTATCCATCGGCCAGGCGTTATTAAGTTTAAGTACTTTTTCAATTACATCCCTAACGCAGCCTTGTCCTCCCTGTACGGGGGATATGTACCTTGAAACCTCTTTTATTTCAGGCACGGCATCGGTAGGAGCGCAGGGAAGCCCTACTGTCTGCATTGCCATGTAATCAGGGATGTCATCGCCCATAAACAGTATTTCTTCCGGAGATAACTGATGTTTATCGATGTATTCGGTCAGCTTTTGTTTTTTATCATGCACGTCGAGATATACATCATTGATCCCAAGCCGCTCCATTCGGATTTTTACGGTATAAGAAGTGCCGCCGGAGATAATAGCAATACGATAGCCTTTTTTTACTGCCAATTGTAAAGCGTAGCCGTCTTTCACATTCATTTGGCGCAGCATCCCTCCGTCGTCCGTTATCCAGATCGAGCCGTTGGTAAGTACTCCATCCACATCGAATACAAACGTTCTTATACTTTTAAACCGTTCCAGTAAATTCATGATATCCTGATTATTCTTCGTTTGCAACAAAGTTATCCTTTTCCCTGATACTCTTTGTCAACAATAAATATAGGCTTTGCAGCGCAGGAAGCGACCCAAGTAGTTGAAGGTGTTTATGAACGGTAACCTGATCATCGCGCATCGCGGGGCCGGTTTGCAATACAGAAGGAGATTGAAGTTGAACCCGGATAGCTGTTTCTTTAATTAGCGGATGCAGCATCTTAAAATCGAGGCCTTCTGTTTCACAATACATTTCTGCCAGTGTATAAAGATGATTGGTAAAGTTGCTGGCAATTACCGCAGCGAGATGAAGTTTTGTACGCATAGCATCGTTGGCATAAACAACTTGACTGGATATTGTTGCCGCGAGGGAATGGATCGTCTTAAGGGTGTGGTTGTTGCTTCCATCGGTAAGTAATGGTATTTCAGTTGTAGTACTAAACTCCCGGCGCAGACTCTGCAAGGGATATAAAACTCCGTAATTTGGAGAATGATTTTTAAGAATATCCGCAGGCACAGAACCGGCTGTGTGGCATATTATCGCAGGATCGATGTTTAGCTCAGTAGGTAACTCGTAAAGTGCATTGTCGGAAAGGGCAACAAGATAAATATCGGCAGAGCGAATTATCTCTACTGGTTTGGTACAATAAGTAGCCGACAATTCAACGGCAAGCCTGGCAGCATGATCAGGCGTTCTTCCGTAGACTTGCAAAATATGATGTCCGGCGAGCTTCATCCTTCTACCTAGTACCGTCGCTACATTACCTGTGCCAATAATTATTACCTTCATATATGGTCAATTACATAAAGTTTAATCTGGTTGGATCAAGTAAAAATAAACTTTCCAGTTAGCTTCACTATTAAAATATAGAATATGGCATTTGATTCTTTTGAGTTTGTATGGGAAGCGGACTGGAAAGACAAGCCTGCCGGATTCCGGAAGCAATTCCAGCTCCTTCTTCAAGGCGGTAAAGATGCCATTTGCTTTGCAGAAATTCTTATAAGATAGCAGTCTGTTAACGTAAAACATGCTATAGAACCGAAACTGACCTGGAAGAAACAGGCTGTGGCGGCATAAAGGTAAGTTAAAGAAAAGGTATCAGTTGTGCAATAAAATCATACCACAACAGTTAATGGAAATGTCTACCGATACCCTATAGGCATTTTTAACTGCTACTTTAATTATGCACCCTAAAACTACCAATAAACAATCCCCTTCTTATGAAATATCTTTACTTTCTGATTATTTCAGCCCTCGTTCTCTTTGCATGCCAAAAAGATGCTACCAAGGATCTGGATAAGGTTGAACCCCCAGCACCAGAATATATCACAACAAGTCTGCAGGGTAAAGTGCTCGATGAAAATCACAATCCCGTCGAGGGTTCCGCAGTGAAGTTCGGGAAAAGTACCACTACCACTAATAATCAAGGTGTTTTCAGGTTTGACGGCGTAGACATAGATATTCACACCTGTTTTGTAAGAGTTTCTAAACCCGGTTATTTCAATGGTTTTAGAACTTTCATAGCGAGTGAAGGAATTCTCAATTTTGTACAACTGGAATTATTACCTAAAAGATCAGCCGGTCAGTTTCAGGCAAGTTCCGGAGGCACAGTAGCCATTCCTGAGGGCGGCTCTGTAACTTTCACGGACGGCGGCATTGTTCGAGCTTCAGATAATGCAGTCTATACGGGTAATGTATATGTAAGTGCTCATATTATCGATCCTACGTCGCCTAGCATTCAGGACATAATGCCTGGCAATATGATAGGAATTAACGCAGCAGGAAAAGAAAGAGGTCTCGAGTCTTTTGGCATGGTTGGAGTTGAACTTACAGGCGATGGAGGAGAACAACTTCAGCTTGCTCCGGGTAAACCGGCAACACTCACTTTAGGTATTCCCGCTTCGCTGGTTGCCGGGGCGCCGGCGGCCATACCCCTTTGGTACTTTGATAAGACGCGCGGTGTTTGGAAGGAAGAAGGAACTGCCAAGAAACAGGGCTCTTGTTATGTGGGTAAGGTAAATCATTTTTCCTTCTGGAACTGTGATGTGCCTTCTAATGTCGTCAAGTTTGAGGCTTCGGTAAAAACAACTTCGGGTAATCCGTTAGCGAACGTCTGTGTATTAATTAAAGATTTAAGTTCTTCTGCCTCGGGAGCAGGAAATACAGACAGTACAGGTAAAACTGCTGGCTTTATACCGATTAACAAAAGCCTATCGGTAATTATTTACGACAAGTGCAGCAACGTTTTATATACCGGTAGCGTGGGTCCTTTTTCTCAAAACATTAATTTGGGTAATATCATTGTTACCATTCCTGGCTCAAAAACTGATTCACTATCCGGTAGAGTAATCAACTGTATAGAGAAAACGTAGCTAGAGTTGCCATTAGTGTCGCACTTATTCGGCGTCATTTTCTACCCATCGAATACAATAGCATACGGTGGTAACGAAAAGTATATTACAGGAATAATAGATGAAAGGGTAACAGTATAGTAATGATAGTTATTAAAATTTGTTTTTACCCCCCAACATCTTAACGAAGGAAAAATTATTAAACGTTTCCTGGGTGGTAGAGCCGTCCTGTAACTTAATGATACGAAACATTTGCTGCACATCGCCCTCTCCTACCGGAATCACCATTTTTGCTCCCGGCCTCATCTGCACAATTAGCTTCTCTGGAATATAAGGTGCAGCCGCGGTTATAATTATCTTATCAAAAGGAGCATAAGTAGGCAACCCGTCAAAGCCATCTCCATAAAAATACTTAATACCTGGATATTTGTTTGTATACGGGAATTTTCTTAGAGCTTCGTAAAGGGGCTTTTGCCTTTCTACAGTGAATACCTGCGCACCTAATTCTGCCAATACACAGGTTTGATAACCACTACCGGTTCCAATCTCCAATACCTTATCAAAGGGTTTGATCTCAAGTAACTGCGTTTGGTAAGCTACCGTATAAGGCTGGGAAATGGTTTGCTGTTGTAGAATTGGAAAAGCTCTATCCTCATAAGCAATCTCATCGAAAGCAGTATCAAGAAAAAAGTGCCGGGGAATGGTATCGATAGCAGCTAATACCTTTTCATCCGTGATTCCTTTCTCGCGTAAGTTACTAATCAATCTTTTCCTTAATCCCTTATGCCGGTAGGAGTCGTCGTATTTTCTCATTAGCTTGCAAGATAAGACGACATGAGGAGATTCCAAAAAGACCTCATCTACATCTGCATTATGAAAGCTGCATGTCTTTTATGATGCCCTTTATCTTGTTCTCTAGTCGCGTATTGACAGCGTCAAACTCTTCAATGCTGCCGAGCTTTTCATTTACGCTGAAATAGAATTTTATTTTCGGTTCTGTACCCGAAGGCCTTGCTGAAATCTTTGTACCATCAGCAAGTATAAATTGCAACACATTTGATTTAGGAAGATCGATAGGCACTATTCCTCCAGTTTTCAAGTTTTTAGAAGTTTTAAGTTCATAGTCAAGGAGGGTAACTACCTGCGAGCCGTTGATAGTGTGGGGAGGTGTAGTACGGTACGTGTCCATCATCGCCGCTATTTCGGCCTGGCCATTCATTCCTTTTTTTGTGATAGAAATAAGGGATTCCTTATAGAAACCAAAGCGAACATAAAGCTCTATCAGTTTCTGAAACAAAGTTCTGCCTTTGTCTTTTTCGTAGGCAGCCATTTCACAAAGAAGGGCGACAGCACTTACGGCATCCTTGTCCCGGATCTGCGAACCTATCATTAGCCCGTAACTTTCTTCACCACCAATCACGTAATGTTCAACGCCTTCTTTCTCCTTTATAAGCTCTGCAATGTATTTGAATCCCGTTAAAACGTCATAGCATTTAATACCGCTTTCCTCTGCAATGCCGTGGATCATATCTGAAGTAACGATGGTCTTGATTACCATATCGTTCGGCTGAGCGATCCCTTTCTCCTTTCTAGCTTCAATCATATAATTGAATGCAAGCACCGCTGTTTGATTTCCATTCACCAGCACCCAGTTTCCCTTATGATCCTTTACACCAATACCAACACGATCTGCGTCCGGATCTGTTCCAAGTAAAATATCTGCATCTGCTTCCTGTGCCTGCCTTAGTCCGATACTCATGGCTTCGCTCTCTTCCGGGTTCGGATAATTGACGGTAGGGAAATTACCATCGGGAGTTTCCTGTTCCTTTACGATTTTTATGTTCGTAAAGCCGAATCTTTTAAGCACCTGGGGTACAAGCGTGATACCTGTTCCATGTATAGGTGTGTATACAATCTTCAAGTCGCGTTGTCGCTGAATCACTTCAGGATATACCGATAGACCTTTGACCATCTCGATAAAAGCATGATCGATTTCCGCTCCTATCACGGTGATATGGTCCTCTCCACCAGTAAATTTCACATCGTCTACAGCAGCAATTTTTTCTACTTCAGTGATTACGTTTTTATCGTGGGGCGGTACAAGTTGTCCGCCATCGTTCCAATAGGCCTTATAACCATTATATTCCTTGGGGTTATGAGAAGCCGTGCAAACAACGCCCCCACTGCAGTTGAAATGGCGGATAGCAAAGGATAATTCTGGCGTCGGCCTGAGCGATTCAAACAAGTAAACTTTGATTCCATTTGCGGCAAATACATTAGCTGTGGTTTCGGCGAAGAAACGGCTATTGTTACGACTATCATATGCAACGGCTACGCTGATTTCACCCGTTACTTCCTTCTTCAGATAATTGGCAAAACCCTGTGTTGCCATTCCTACCGTGTATTTATTGATCCGGTTTGTGCCAACACCCATTATACCTCTTAAGCCACCTGTTCCGAACTCCAGGCTTCTGTAAAATGCGTCAGTAAGTTCTGCGGTATTTTCCTTCTGCAGCAACCTGATTTCATCCTTAGTCTGCTGATCGTAGCTGCCATTTAACCAAATATTTACCTTTTCCTGAATATTAGCGTCCATAATAGTCGTTGTATTTAATGCTATGCTGTAAATTTAATGCCTGAAGTTATAGAATTTTATATTTGCTCTTGTTAAGAAACCATTTTCATTGTATAAATTATCATTAGCTGTTGTACTGCTTTTTGCCGGCATTTCACAACTGGAAGCACAGGATTCCATTAGCAATCCGTCTTACGGCAAAAAGTTTATTGTTATAGCGGGGACCCATGTAGTGTTGTGGTCAGGTGCCTACGTTCTACTTAACGAAGCCTGGTATGCCGATTATCCACGGCGATCTTTTCATTTCTTCAACGACAACAGCGAGTGGAGCCAGATGGACAAAGCCGGGCATGTCTGGACTACCTACCATGTAAGCCGGCTTTCTACCGAAATGTGGAAATGGACAGGACTTCCGCTTAAAAAGAGCGTTCTACTAGGGAGTTTAAGTGGAATGGCTTATCAAAGTATTATCGAGATACAAGACGGCTTTTCCACCGAATGGGGGTTCAGTTGGGGAGATATGGCGTCAAATGGCGTCGGTGCTGCCGCTTTCGCAGTGCAGGAGCTTACATGGAAGGAACAACGAATACAGGTAAAGCTTAGCTATTGGGAACACGATTATCCGGCTGAACTACTACCCAGAAAGCAACAACTATTTGGAAAAGGCCTTTCTGAAAGAATACTAAAAGACTATAATTCTCAGACATACTGGCTAAGTGTAAACCTGAAATCTTTCATGACTCAAAGCCAGTTGCCCAGATGGCTCAATGTATCTCTTGGATATTCATCAGACCTTATGGTCGGGGGTCGTGAGAACCTTTGGGTAGATAAAAACGGTACATTGCAGGATTATGGGAACGTTCAACGGATCCGCCGTTTTTATCTGGCTCCTGATCTGGATCTTACAAAAATCAAGACAAGATCAAAACTAATTCGAGGTTTATTCTTTGCACTTGGTTCGGTAAAATTCCCTGCTCCTGCATTGGAATTGAATTCCAAAGGCAAGATTCGGTTCCACGGAATTTATTTCTAACACTTATACAAGGTAAGCTCCGGTAATAGCTCCATTTTCAACCTCTACAAAGATGTGTTCCTGCAAGGTAGTAGAAAGTGGAATTCCAACATAATCAGAGTTTACAGGATAAGTCTTATGGCTTCTTTCGATTAAAGTAAGGGTTTCAATCCTTCTGGGGTGATATTGCAGAAAAGGCTTCAAAGCATACAATAACGTTTTGCCTGAATTAGTAACGTCATCTACTATTATGATGTTAGTGTCGTTGAAATTAAGACTCTCACTCAACTGAATTTCTCCTGGGTTCCGCTTGTCAAGACTCAATTCGATCACCTTCACTTTTCCCAAGAAGATTTTTGCAAGATGTTCGGCTATAATACGCGCCATTACCACTCCATTATCTTTGATACCTACAAGTATAAGTTCCTCTGTCTCGTCCACATGCTGCTCTGCTATTTCAAACGCCATTCTAAGTAGTTTCTTAGCAGCCACGTCCGCATTCAATATATAATTCTTCGTCTCCGGCATATTTTAATTTAAAGAACACGAAAATAGGCAAATATCCATCAAGTTAAAACTGTTTGCATACGCCCCAAGGTATTGAGAGAAAAGAGTAATTTTGCACTCATAACGATACTGTTTATGCATTTTGTTCCTCAGATATTATTTATGGTAATTGCAAGTGTTGCAATCTGGTTGTTTACAAAAAAGGCGGCTAAGATCAGAAGAAATATTCTTGCGGGTAAAGATGAAAACTATTCTGGTGATGCGGTCGAAAGATGGAAAAATGTGCTTTTGCTTGCCTTTGGTCAGAAAAAGATGTTTAACAAGCCCCTGGTGGGCGTCATGCATTTTATAATCTATGCCGGCTTTATTATTATAAATATAGAAGTTCTGGAAATATTTCTAGACGGAGTACTTGGTACTCACCGCCTTTTTGGCGCTCCTATGGGCAGATTTTATACATTTATGATCGACTTTTTTGAATTGCTTGCTTTAGGAGTGATTATCGTGTGCGTCGTATTTCTTGCAAGACGTAATCTTCTTCAAATCAAACGCCTTCGGATGCGAGAGCTTAAAGGGTGGCCCAGGAACGACGCAAACCTGATCCTTATTATTGAAATTATACTGATGTCGCTTTTCCTCACGATGAACACTGCCGACACACTACTTCAGGAGCGAGGATACGGGCACTATGCAGGATATTCAGGGAACTTTGTAATTTCATCATTACTGCACCCTATTTTTAATGCGCTGAGCAATGAAACACTTGTAGCCACCGAACGAGCCTGCTGGTGGTTGCATATTGCCGGAATTTTCGCCTTCCTTAACTATCTCCCATATTCCAAACACCTTCATATTCTTCTTGCTTTTCCAAATGCTTACTTTGCAAGACTGAA
>JACMJX010000077.1 GCA_014380425.1 Chitinophagaceae bacterium
GAAAGAATTTTAAAACTATAATACAGTCTAACTGCAGAATGACTGCATACCGGCTCTTGTAATTATCACCTCTGTTTCTTACTTTACCGGGAAACAGAGGTGATTTTTTTAAGAGCACTCTTATATGGAAATGAAAAAGACAGTTTCTGCCCGTCATATTTTACTTATTACAGGCCTTTTTATAGCATCCCGGGTTATCGTAAGACTGTGCGGAGTGCAAATGGAATACAATGCCCTGGCCCGGTACTGGCAGTACCTCGATATCGACACCTTGAAGTCTGATCTTTTAAACGGTGTTTTCTACGATCATACCCAACCTCCTATTTTCAATCTTTTGTTAGGTACGGTGTTAAAGCTGGCCGGTGCGCATTCTGAAACCGCTTTTGTATGGATGCTCAAATCAATCACACTTGCCAATACATTTTTACTATACGCGCTTACAAAGAGGATGACCCTGCACAAGCAGCTTCCGCTCGTATTCTCGCTGATCTACCTGCTCAGCCCGGCTACGCTCATCTTCGAGAATGAACTGTTTTATACCACTTTCATCACGCTCTGCCTGCTCATTGCAAGTTTATTCATGCTCCGGCTACAGCTGGCCATTACAGTAAAGAATGTTGCCTGTTTCCTGATCCCCCTTGTAATCATCTGTCTTACAAGAAGCATGTATCATCTTTTATGGTTAACCGTGGTGATGGCGCTTGTTATCTTCTATCTGAGGAAGAATGAGGGAGTAAGAACGCTCGTTTGGGGGGCGCTCATTGCCCTGGTAGTAACAGGCAGTTGGTACGCCAAAAACAAGATTATTTTCGATACCTTCTCCACATCTTCCTGGATAGGTATGAATATGGCGAGAAACGTTTTTCATGATGCCAGTGCTATCGACAGTTCCCGGATAGAATCCATCGAGCCCTTTTCTCAGATCTCGGTTTACGCCGCCTTCCTTTCACAGGATTATGCTAAATACAGGGGACTGAACGACCGTGACCTGATGATGGAAATGAAGAACGATTCTTTCACCAATACAAAACACATAGCCTATCTCGAAATATCGGATAAGTACCTGAATGCAAGCAAAGCAGCGATAAAGGCCCATCCGTCCTCTTACTTGAAGAACGTGCTCCAATCTGCCATTATTTTCTTTGCGCCTGGCACACGCTATCCCACTACTGAGCACCAGGTAGCGCATATCAAGTATTACGATATCCTTTACTCTTTCAACCTTACTCATTTTGCCCATGGAAAACAGCAAAGACGAATTGCGCTGGTCATTTCCGCGTTTCCCAAAATACTGATCTATCTCTTTGTATTTGGCTGGCTGCTGGCAAGGTGCCTAAGAACGCGACGTCTTCAACTGATCCATGCATTTACTGCTTTAGTAATTGGTTATATATTCTTCATCAGCTCGTTTTTTGAACACTATGAAAATATGCGGTTCCGTTTTGAAGCAGAGCCGCTGTTTCTGCTGCTCGCTGCTGTTGTTACTGATTATTACCTGGTGAACCGTCATTCAAAAAAAGTATAATTTCGACATGTATTTAAACTTAATCGCCCAAACCCGCAGCACTTGAAAAAATATCTGTCCTCATACTGGATCCGGTCGGCTTTTTAAACTTTTTTACAGCGGTTCTCCCTGACACTCTTTGGTTTTTTAAGCTTCTCCATTCTTGCAAGATGGTCATTGAATAAAACCCAAATGGGCATCTGGGCGCTATTTCTCACAGTAACAGGCATCTTTGAAGCCACTAAAAGTAACCTGCTTAAGAATGCCCATATCAAATACGTGAGCCTGAGCGATGATAAAGAGGAACGTACGATGGTGGCCTCCTCGTCGTTTATCATCAATGCAGTGATAACTGTTTTCTTCATCGTTATGATCTTCCTGTTCTCCGACTGGCTAAGTGCCTGGTTCAATACTGGTACCGAACTGGCATCCATGCTCAAGTGGTTTGTTCCGGGCCTTGTTCTTATGGTTTTCTTCGCACACCTGGAAGCCGTTCAGCAATCGCATCTGGATTTCAAAGGTGGCTTTGCCGGGCACCTGATCCGGCAGCTTACTTTTTTTATTATTCTGCTTATTTATAAACTTTTAGAGCTGCCACTTTCACTCACCAGCCTGGCCATGTATCAGTCCCTTAGCATTGCACTCGGCACCGTGGTCATCTATCTTTTCAGCACCCGGTATCTTCTATACCAGTTCAAGGCGAGCAGGCACTGGATCCAGAAGATCCTCAGTTTCGGTGGCTATATATTCGGATCCGGGATGATCGCCAATATCTTTTCAAACATCGACCAGATCATGACCGGAAAGTTTCTGGGTAGAACAAGCGCCGTGGCTGATTACAACGTTGCCGCCCGTATTAATGTATTGGTAGACATACCATCTTATGCAGCATCCGAGATCATGTTTCCGAAAGCGTCCAGGGCCTCGGTAGATGAAGGCAAAGAAAAAGTGCAATACCTCTTCGAGAAAATGGTAGCAGTGCTTCTTGCATTTACCGTGCCTACGGCACTCTTTATAATAGCTTTCCCCAAACTGCTTATTTATGTAGTTGCAGGTGCAGGCTATGCCACTGCCGCACCCATCTTACAGATCTATATGATTGCCGGCATTATCCGTCCGCTACAGAACCAAGCCGCCAACCTAATCAATTCTATCGGCAAGCCGAAACTGGTATTTTATGTCAATGCCATTTTCCTGGCTGCTTTTCTACTGGTAAATTACCTTTGTCTTTTACAATTCGGCTTCTACGGTGCAGCCATAGGAACCCTGATAACAAGCATGATCAATTTCGTAGTATGGTACTTCATCATGAAAATAGAGATCAATCTTAACCTCCGGAATGTTTTAAATTACACCCTCGATACCTACAAGACCATTTATAAACAGGTTTCCACACGTCTTATCAAACCCCGCGAAACCCTCATAAAATAAACCGGAACACATGCGAATCGCCCACCTCATACTTGTTCATAAAAATCCCCATCAGCTCACGCGGCTGATCCAGGCTATGACTCATCCTGCGTTCGATTTCTATATTCATATCGACAAAAAAGCAGATGCGCGGTTATTCGACACCGTGCTAGCAATGCCGAACGTTTATGCAGTAGTGAAAAGGACAAAGATATACTGGGCAGGTTATGGAACTATCCAGGCCACCATCAACGGATTCGAGGCAATTATTCCTAAAGGATACGATTACATCAATGTAATGTCAGGGCAAGACTTCCCTCTTAAAACACCACCATACATCCACGATTACATCAATGAACGCCGGGGAAAAGAATTCATCACCTGCGAGGCCATGGATGGCCCCTGGAATGTAGCGGACCGGGTAAGAAATTATCACTTGGTAAACTGGCGCATTCCGGGCAAATACAAACTCGAAAAACTAGCCAATAGGTTTTTACCTAAAAGAACGTTCCCCTTCGATTATGAAATAGTAGGAAGAGCCAATTGGTTTACCCTCACCAACGACGCGGCACGCTTTGTAATAGACTTCATTCACCAGCACCCGAAGATTGTACGGTATTTCAAATACTGCTGGGGCGCAGATGAATTTATGTTCTCCTCCATACTTTTCAATAGCCCCTTGTTTCGCGATAAAATTGCGGATAACTTAACTTATGTCGATTGGTCGGAGGGAAACCCACATCCCAAACTACTTTCCGGGGCAGATGTTGAAGCATTGACCAGGACTGATAAATTGTTTGGAAGGAAATTC
>JACMJX010000078.1 GCA_014380425.1 Chitinophagaceae bacterium
CTAAAAATAACGCTTTCTATTAATTACTAAAAATAGTTGATTTATGGAAATAAGTTCCTTAGCGCTTCAATCGCTTTCATCCCCCATGATATTATATACTTGTAAGTACGCGACCCCGCCAGCCTTTCCTCCGTCAGAATCCCGAATTCCCTCGCATAATACAGAATAAAAGTATAAATAAGAAGATACAGGAGCAAGTAAAGACCAATTCCCAGAAGAAAACCCTTGTCATATCCCTTAAGTATGGCAAGTATGATCAACACGAAGAAGATAAAGTCTATTAACAAAACAATCCTTTAGGTAGTTAACAATTCCTTAACAAGAGCGCTGATAGTTTTCCCATCGGCAAGTCCGGCTAATTTTTTACTTGCGACACCCATCACTTTACCGAGATCTGCCGGCGATGATGCGCCTGTTTCCGAGATAATGGCTTGGATCTGTTCCTTTAATTCGTCAGCACTTAAGGGTTTAGGAAGAAACTTTTCAATCACTGCCAGCTCCTCCAGTTCTTTCTGTGCTAGGTCTGCACGGTTTTGTTTCTCAAAGATTTCCAGTGAGTCCTTACGTTGCTTCACCATTTTCTGAAGCAGTTTTATTTCAGTATCGGCATTGATTTCTCCGCCTGCACCCGGTTCTGTTTTAGCCTTTATAATTTCAGCTTTGATGGCTCTCAATCCTCTCAATCCTCCCTCATCCTTACTCTTCATGGCATCTTTCATTTGTGCCATTACCTGTAGTTCAAGACTCATAATAGTACTATTAACGGTGATTAACTGTTCTTATTTACTAGTCAATTTGTTTTCTTTCATCTGGTGATCCTGGAACTTTTTGTAAAAGTCTCGGGCAAATGACTTGAGATCATTTACCAGTTCAGGATTTTTGGTAGCCCGGTTATAGCTATCGGCCATTGTAATCATGGTCTGGTAAAAAAAATCAGCCATTTCATCTACCATCATGTCTTTGGTCCAGAGGTCGATGCGCATGGCTGTTTTATCGGTGCCGTCCCAGAAGGCCAGCAACATGGCTTTTGCATCCTGGCCTTTGTCTTCGCTGATGCTATTGGCAGCCCGCCAGTTGATCTTTTCGGGAATTTTATTATTGTCTAGGGTTACATCAATGGTTATTGTTGATTTTTCCATATTGTTTTTTATAAGCAGCGAAGTTAAATGAAAAACGCCAACCGCAGGATTATGTAGCGGGGCGCGGTTTAGGGCCGTTTGCTGCTCTTTTCGATTAATGCTGTGCGAAAGCTTTCATCCTTATACAAGCGAACCAGGTGTGCGGCAAGTTCCTGGTGATTGCCGGGTGCAGTGAGTATTCCCCTTCCCGCCATCGCTTTTTCGATGGAAGGTGTATGGTCTGCAATAACGGGTATCCTGGATTGCAGAGCGTTCAGAATATCGACCGGGAAGGCATCCTGCTCGTCAAGATATACAAGCGCATAAGCGCAGGCTATGAGCCGGAGCAATACTTCCGGTGATGGATTTTCGAGAAGCTGTACATCCTGCCGGTATTTATACGTTAACAACTTATCTTTCAGTTCGGCGGTCCATTTCGAAGTGCTGCCTGCTATAATAAGCATCATTTCCGACTGTTGCCATTTCTTAAACTCGGAGAACGCTTTCAGGAGTACGAGGAGCCGGTGTCTTGAATGGATAGTTCCTGCAAAAATGAAGTATTCTCTTCCCGAAGTATATGTTTCCTTAGCGGCTTCTTTCTGGTTCCAGTCGAGCGGCTTCGCATCCGGATGCGGCGTTACACTTTCCGCAACGGATGTTCCTGATTTGAACCGGAGAGGCAGAAGAAACTTTAACCAGGTATTTTTAATGATCTTTCTCATTGCATCGTAAAATTAGCAGAATGCGATAATACACGTAGAATATACTACACCCGCTATTTCTCCCCAGCTGGTAAAAACATGTAGTAAAAACGGTTGAAAGTTCTTATTTCTCGCGGATCTACGTATGGTATCGTCTATTTTTTATCGCGTAAATGCTGGTGGAAATACGCGGAATTGCAGAAAATACTATTTTCAAAATAGAGGAGTTTCTCGTTTTGATTCAAAACATTTTCACTCTACTTTTACTCTCTAATCCAAGAGTACCAAAAAGCAATATTTATGAAAACTAAATTTTACCTATACGGCTGTGCGTTAGGCGCAGCGGTTCTTTTATCGGCCCCGGGAAAGGTTTTTTCCCAATGTAGCTGCCCTAGTGGAGCAACGCCCTCACAGATATCGAGCTGGGCATCTCTTTATCCGAATCCAACAACAGCGACGACTAGTGTTCTGAATTTTCCCAAATTTGATCCATCTATCGGACAGCTTCAGTGTATTACCATTAAAGGTAAGATCTCTGCCGTTAGTCAGGTGAACATAACAAATAACGGAGAAACATCTGAATTTCTTCTCAAGCGTTCCCTCGTTCCATCCGTTTCCGGACCAGGTTTGTTCATGTTCGATGAGTTCGACGATATACTGGGGCCAGACTCATTATTCAGTCAGAGATGGATCGATAGTTTAGGCTATGGATCGAAATCGATAACACATGGTCCTGACAGTATTTATACTAACCTGGATCTGAATGCCAACATTACTACTAATTTTGCTGCATATTCAACAAATCTGGGAACTCCTGTTCAGCTTAATTATCAAATGAATGGGGGTCTTACTACACTTCAGGGAGGTATCAACTTTACTCAAACTATTATAACTACGCAAAGCGGTGCGTTTAACCTTGTTTACTTCTGGTGTCCTCAGGCTCCTTTAGCTACAAATATCAAAAATTTCAATGCTTCAATGAATGATAATGTAGTCAATATTCAATGGCAGTCGGAAAGCCGGTCGGGCAGTGTTGTTGAATTGCAGGTAAGTACAGACGGAAAGAACTATACATCCATTTATGTACAACCTACAACCGGAAATGCCGGAAATCACCAGTACACCTACGATGCTGCTAAAAGCGGCTCTTCCGTTCTTTATTTCAGGATAAAGAATACGGATGCCAGCGGTAAAGTTACTTACACTGCCATTAAGAAAATAACCAGGGAATTGGCAAATACCGGCGAGATGGGCATCTTTCCAAACCCGGCGTTAGACAGATTCACCTTGAAGTTTGGAAAAGAAGTGGAAGGAAACCTTTCTGTAGATGTCATCAATCTAACCGGTCAGGTAGTACTTAACAGAACTATTCGCTTGAACAAGAACATCTCTGTTCCCTTTGAACTGGCAACACCCCTTGCTAAGGGAATGTATTATATTCGGGCCACTAACAGAGAAACGGGTGTTAGCTATGTCAACAAGCTTTTTATGCAATAATTAAAAACAGCAGATAATATACCAGGGCGCGGGCAGGTTTTCAAAACTTTGCCGGCGCCCTGCTCTTTCCGCTATTAATTCCTTACTTTTGGTTATGAAAAATATCGAATCGATGGAGTATAATACTACAAGAAACCATCTGATGATGAAAGAATATGGTCGTCATATTCAGAAGATGATTGAGTATATCACCACAATCGAAGATCCGGAAGTGCGGCAGAGCAATGCCTATTCTATAATAGAACTCATGGGTTTTTTAAATCCGCATCTTAAGAACGTAGAGGATTTCAGGCATAAATTGTGGGATCATCTGTTTCTTGTTTCCGACTTCAAGCTGGAGGTGGAATCGCCTTATCCTATACCCACAAAGGAAACGCTCAAGGCGGGGCCTATGGAACTAAAATACCCGAAGCGCTATCCGCGTTTTTCACATATGGGTAAGAACCTGGAACTGGTGATTCAGAAAGCGCTGAAGGAAGAAAACCCGGAAAAGCGGAACGGATTCGCCAATTCGATTGCTTATTATATGAAGCTGGCATACACCAACTGGCATAAGGAAGCAGTTCATGACGATGCTATTCAAAGCGAGCTGGCCGTGCTTACAGAAGGGCAACTGGAATTTACCAATACGCCTTTCGTAAAAAGCTACCGGCCTAATGAGACACGGGAAAGAGAAAGAGGCACCGGCTACGATTACCGCAATAATAAACGTAACCCGAAGTTTCAGGCACGCAGTGGTAATGGTGGTGGTAACAGCCGTGGCAACGACTTGAGAGACCAGCGTGGAAATGGTGGCAATGATATGAGAGACAACCGCGGTGGCGGAATGGGAGGCAACAACAATAACCGTAGCAACAATAAATTCAATAAGAAGCGCTTTAAATAACTGTCACCACCATGCATTCATTCGAGGTAACAGGTGGCAGGCAACTTCATGGCGACATTACTCCCCAGGGCGCTAAAAACGAAGCGTTACAGATCATCAGTGCTGTATTACTTACATCTGAAAAAGTAGCGGTTAGTAATATCCCAGACATTATAGATGTCAATCTGCAAATAGAACTTCTTCAGGACATGCGGGTAAAAATAGAGCGGCCACAACGCGACACCTGCATATTTCAAGCAGATGATGTGGACATTGACTACCTGCACAGTGAAGCCTTCCGGAAAAAGAGCGGCAAATTACGCGGTTCTGTAATGTTAGCAGGGCCTATGCTGGCCCGGTTCAAGAAGGCATTCATACCCAAGCCCGGCGGTGATAAGATTGGCAGAAGGCGGCTGGATACTCATATTATCGGTTTCGAAAAGCTGGGTGCTACATTTACGTATCACGCAGAGGACGGATTTTTTCATCTGGAAGCATCTTCGATGAAAGGCTGTTACATGTTGCTCGATGAGCCATCCGTAACGGGTACGGCCAATATAGTGATGGCGGCTGTAATGACCAAGGGAACGACTACAATATACAATGCCGCCTGCGAGCCTTATATACAACAACTGTGCAGAATGCTTACCCGGATGGGGGCCCGTATCAGCGGTATTGGCAGCAACCTGCTGGTAATTGAAGGCGTTGACCAGCTAGGCGGAACGGAGCATACGATGCTTCCCGACATGATCGAGGTGGGATCTTTTATTGGCCTGGCAGCCATGACAAAAAGCGATCTTACCATCAAAAATGCGGGAATCGAGAATCTTGGCATCATACCGGAGAAATTCAGGCAAATGGGCATCGCGCTCGACATCAAGGGGGATGATATTCATATTCCTGCCCAGGATGTGTATGAGGTGCAAACCTTTCTCGATGGCTCTGTACTTACCATTTCTGACCATCCATGGCCGGGGTTTACTCCTGATCTTATCAGTATTATGCTGGTAGTAGCTACCCAGGCCAGGGGGAGTGTGCTTGTTCACCAGAAGATGTTTGAAAGCCGGCTTTTCTTTGTAGATAAACTGATAGATATGGGTGCCCGTATTATTTTGTGTGATCCACACAGGGCTGCGGTAATAGGCCTCGGAAGGGGGCAACGCCTTCGGGGTATTACCATGAGTAGCCCGGATATTCGGGCGGGTGTTTCTCTGCTGATTGCCGCTTTGAGTGCCGAGGGGAAAAGCATTATCCAGAATATTGAGCAGATCGACCGTGGGTACCAGTATATAGACGACCGGCTTAGAAAACTAGGCGCGGATATTAAGCGGGTATGACTGGTAGGTGTTGGGAGCGGGAGGTAGGTAGGTTCTTTTTTACCGAACAAACAAGCTGCTTCTTTTGCGCATTTCCAGGCAGCGGGAACGGTTACGGGCTGTAGTTCAACCCCAGGCTTTAGGAACTGCTGTTTCTTCGGTAAAAAAGAACCTACCTACCTCCCGCTCCCAACACCGTTGAGGGAGTAATGGTAAGGGTTGGGTACCCGCACTTTTATTCTGCGGCTTCTTTAATGGAGGACGTTTTATCTCGTATTTA
>JACMJX010000079.1 GCA_014380425.1 Chitinophagaceae bacterium
TGTAATCGCCTATTGCTGCGGCCTTAACAATCCCCGCTTTCCGCAGAAAAAGATGAAAGGAATAAAAATCGAACCCGTAACGCTGCCCTTCCTTAAGAAATGGCTCACCGGCGTCTTTCTCTGCTACCAGGCCATACTGCAATAAATTCTTATAGGAATACTTGTATTTGAAGAACATTCTGAGGCCACTCCCCAGGTAACGACTCGAGCTGTCGTTCTGTACCAGATAGCCTTTCGATCGCTCGGGTATCCGGGAAAACCGCGAGAGCAGGCTGCTCTCGCCTGATGAAAAACGATGGACAACTGCCGTATAACCTTCTTCTCCCCCAGCCTTTATAAATGGCAGAATCTTTTTAATGAGATCCGGACCCCAGTAAGGAATTGCCTGCAGCTCATAGATCGATACCAGCTTACCCAGCAGTTTTCTATACTGTAGAAAGTGCTCGATCTGCAGGGAAGTCAATACAAGCAGGCGTTTCAAATCATCTTCTGTGGCACGATTGATGTCCAGAGGGTGCGACCGGTAATGCTCTCGCTCTTCCAGGTCTGTATTGTCTTCCATAAACTGCTCGTCTTTTTCGGCGGCGCGCTCTAATTGCTGCTCTGTTTCTAAAAATCGGTCGTCTTGTGCAGATAAGGGCTGGCAAACTAGTGTAAGGGCTATAAGTAACAGGCTCGTAACCTTGAAAAGATGATATCGGATCATGGTATCTGCCGGTTGAAGGAGGTGAATGTAATAAGTATCCCCGGCGTAAGCCCCAGGCGCGCGTGATAAGAGGCAGAAATATCTGTTCTGATGTTTTTCCAGATCATACCTGCGCCTGCTATAAATGCTCCGCTTGCCGTTACAATAGCGGCCCGCAAAAATGCCTGCTGCTGTATCGAATACTGGACCCCTGAAATAAGGGTTGGTGGCTCTCCTCCTTGTTTTAAAACATCGCACTGAACCAATAGCCTTTCGGAGGGTTCGTATCCTATTCCCATGGTAAATTTTGCAGCGGGTAATAGCTTGTTAGCGGCTTTAAAAATACCGGTTCCTATTTCGGAAACCGCCACTCCGGCAAACAAATCGTCTGTCATATGCAGGATGATGCCTGCACCTGCATTAAAGGAGGACGAACTGATATAACCTGGAATACGTATACTGCTATAGCTTACCTCTATTCCCAGATCCAGCGCAGGGGATAAACTTCTTCCGTAACCGATTCCGGTTTGTAGATACTGAACATGAGGATTGCCGCTGTACCGTGCCTGCCAACCGAGCGCCCCTTTCTTAAATGGAACGGCCAAAGCGCCGTAATGAACGCTTAATTCCTTCAACATGAAAACACGCTCTGAGTAGATACCAGCGGTGGTTTGTTTAACTCCGGCGAGCGCTGCCTGGTTGCGGGTGAAGGAAAAGGCATCCACTGCACTTTTACCGTAAGTGCCTATTCCTGTGTACACTTGCGAAAATGGAAAGTTGACTTGTTGCGCGCCACAGTTCATGAAAAGAGATAATAATACTGCCGCGTACACTGTTCGTTTCATAGCATTTGTTTCAGGAAAATTAGCTGGATAGCAAGAAAGCAAACGGAGGCAAAACCGCCTTTTACATCGTGTTTTCACCTTAAAAAGAATACAATATCTTTGCGACATGCAAATTCTAGATGGTAAAGTAGTATCTCAGGCTATACGGGATGAGTTAAAGATTAGCGTGGCGCAATTGGTCGCGGAAGGCAGAAAGATACCGCATTTAGCAGCCGTGCTTGTCGGCAACAATGGAGCTAGTGAAACATACGTTGCCGCTAAAGTAAAAGCTTGTGCGGAAATCGGCTATAAATCAACCATGGTGCGCCTGGAGGAAGAGATCACTGAAAACAAGCTATTGGCTGTCATCGAGGAACTTAACGGAGATTATGAAGTAGACGGCATCCTCGTTCAACTGCCTTTGCCGGCGCATATCTCAGACGAAAATGTAATCAATGCCATCAGCCCCTCCAAGGATGTCGACGGCTTTCACCCTGTAAATATAGGCCGTATGGTGCAGGGCCTTCCCTCCTTCGTGCCGGCAACGCCCTACGGTATCATGTTGTTGCTAGAGCACTATAAAGTGGCTACAAAAGGAATGAATGCCGTCGTAATCGGCCGCAGCAATATCGTAGGCAGACCCGTGAGCATCCTGCTAAGTAATAACTCCGCGCCTGGTAATTGCACGGTAACACTTTGTCATTCGCATACAAAAAACCTGGAAAGCATTTGCCTGCAAGCAGATCTGATCGTTGCTGCATTGGGCAAGCCGGAATTTCTGGTAGCAGAAATGGTAAAAGAGGGGGCCGTCGTAATCGATGTGGGCATAACCCGTGTAAACGACACTTCGAAAAAAAGTGGCTTTACCCTTAAGGGGGATGTTCATTTCAACTCCGTTGCGCCGAAATGCAGCTATATCACCCCCGTTCCGGGTGGCGTTGGCCCCATGACCATCGCGGCGCTCATGAAAAATACATTTCTTGCCTGCCAGCAAAATAGTTAAAACTTGCCTTTTTATAAGGAGAAGAGGCCGGAATGCTTTCATTTATGAAATCTAACTTGTACCTTGTTGCTTAGATGAACACCTGTCAACCGGATGTTCAGTTGTTTAACTCGTATATGTGATTGTCATTTGAAAAAAATATGCACTATCTGGATCCTGCTTCTCTGCAGCTCATCTCTTTTTTCCCAATATTATCTGAAAGGCGAAATAAAGGATGAGACGGGCAAACTTCTTTCTAATGTAAAAATTATATTGAAATCCTCGGGATATGTCTATTATTCCGGAAGCTCCGGGGGGTTTGGTATCATGTCTTCAAAACCGTCCGATTCCGCTTCGCTTTCCGTAGACGGCTATTCTTCGGCCAACGTACAGATCATTAGCAGCTCGCACAACGACATCGTGTTGAAAATGCTTCAGTCCACCGGGAATATGCAGAAAAAACGGCTTGTCTCTTTCACGAAAGACCTTAACCAGAGAGAAATAATGCGGCGCACATTCGGTGGTGAAACGTATTCCAATCTTATAGAGAATGAGTTCGTAGGCGCGCGCAGCTTTCCTGAAACGGGTTTTGCCGTAAACATAGACAAAGCCTCTTACAGCAATATTCGTCGTTTTATAAATATGGGTACCATCGTACCTCCTGATGCCGTACGAATTGAAGAAATGATGAACTACTTCAATTTTCAATACGAAGCACCAGGTAAAGACAGTGTTTTCAATTTCAGTTCAGTGCTTACGTCCTGCCCCTGGAATGCTGCCAACCAACTGCTTTACCTGAAAATCTGTTCTAAAAAGCTCGATCCGGCTGCTATACCTCCCGCCAATCTTGTATTCCTGATAGATGTATCCGGCTCGATGGATATGCCCAATCGCCTACCGCTGCTCAAATCGGCCTTTAAGCTGATGGTGAATAATCTAAGGGAAAAAGATACGGTATCGATCGTTATCTACGGAAGTGCAGTAGGAGTTTGGCTAGAACCTACTTCCGGTATTGAAAAGAAAAAGATCCTGGAATCTATCGAAGGCCTCTACCCTTCTGGCGCTACGTCTGGCGCTTCGGGCATCCTTGCGGCTTACCGTCTTGCCAAAAGCAAATACATTGCTGGCGGAAACAATAGAGTTATCCTTGCTACTGACGGCGACTTCAATGTAGGTCAAACCAGTGAGGAAGACCTGGAAGTGCTTATAAGCAA
>JACMJX010000080.1 GCA_014380425.1 Chitinophagaceae bacterium
AGGTAATGATCTATCCGGTACACCTGTTTTTCATCGAATCGTTTACTCAAATAGCGGTTCAGCTTTCTGGCTGATTCAAGATCGGTGCCAAACGGTTTTTCTATGATCATCCTGTGCAGCGCCACCCGGCTGCACAATTTGTTCTTGTGAAGGGCTTCGGCCAGTATCTCGATAAACCGTGGTGCTGTCGCAAAATAAAACATCCGGGTTCCACGCTGGCCATTTGCTTTATCGAATGCGTCCAGTTTCTCTTTCAACCCGGTATAAGTCTCGTTTTTAAGAAAATCTCCTTGAACATAAAAGATCCTTTCCGAAAACGTTCTCCATGTATGCTCGTTCGCCCGTCCGCTCCGGCTGAACTCATTAACGCCGCCCAACAGGTCTTCTCTAAAAGGCTTTTCTTCAACATCTTGAAAATCAACACAATAAATAGTGAATGCAGTGGGAAGATGGCCGCTGATGAACAGATTATACAAGGCCGGGATGAGTTTGCGATTCGTGAGATCACCTTTTGCACCGAAAATGGTAATAGCTGCCGGGGGTACTTTCTTTTGTTTCATAATATGCTGATACTGCGTTACTGGATCATCTTTTTCCGCAACGGGAAGGTAAAAGACAGGCAAACTTAACTATTTATTACGGTGTACGGCAACAATATCGGCAGAAAGCTGGCTAACAACAGGCAGTTTCCGCCGGATTTTAGCCATCTATTCGCCGTTATCAGTAAGACTATCCTCTTTTAATACTACGTAGATCCTACGTAGATACTAGGTACATCCTAGGTAGATTCTAGGCATTTGTACGAACCATCTACCTAGTATCTACCTAGGATGTACCTAGTATCTACCTAGGATGAAGATACTTGAGGCGAAATTAAACCCACCGATGTGCTTGCGACAAGAGGCAGTGTTTTAACAAATACTACATGAAGGATGCGGCCTAAAGGCGGAAAGTAAGGGCAATAAGAGCCCTTCGAAGGGGAAAATCTTCGTTACTGGGGTACTGTACCTAAATGGGTGTTAATTAAGCGAAAGCTCCCTGTTGTACTTGCTCCTGTATTGAACAGGGGATAGGCCGGTGATCTTCTTGAAAGTAGTGCGGAAGGCCTTGGGGTCGGTATAGCCGATTTTATACATGACTTCGTTCACGTTTTCGCGGGAAGACTCCAGGCTTACCTTGGCGGCTTCAATTTTTACCCGCTGGATGTATTCCACCACCGTGTTTGCAGTGGCTTTCTTGAAGCGGCGCTCCAGGTTGCGCCGGCCCAGGGCGAGCATAGATGCGAGTTCATCCACCGTTATTTTCTCCTGGTAGTTCTTTTCTATGAATTCCTGCGCCTTTTTTATGGAATCGTCTTCATGGCCCTTTTGGCCCTGGAACACGACGAAAGACAGCTGATCTTCCCGCTCGATTTCTATCGCGAATACTTTAGCCGAAAGCACGGCAATATCCCTGCCCGCGTATTTTTCTATCAGGTATAGAATGAGATTGAGATAGGAGAATGCCCCTCCGCTGGAGTAAATACCCTGTTCGTCGGTAATGATCTTTTCCGTTACCAGCTCCACGTCTGGAAACATCCGCCTGAAATCATTGGCGGCCAGCCAGTGTGTAGCACACTTTTTCCCGTTGACCAGGCCGGTTGCGGCTAGTATGAAAGCACCAACGCAAAGGCTTGCGACTTCAGCGCCGGCATGATACTGCTCGGTGATCCAGGGAATGAAATCACGGTTTTTTTCGAGAGCAGCGTTGAGATCACCATCCACTGCGGGTATAACGATCAGATCGGTCTTTTCAACATCTTTATAAATCACATCTGCATGCGCTGTAAACAGACCTCCGCTAACGGGAGTTTCCTTTGTAAGCCCTACCAGCTGCACATTAAACAGCGGAAGCGCTCCCCTGGCTTTAAGGAATTTGTTGACTTCCGTAAATAGCTGGCGGGTACCTTCCAGGCTACCCAGTATTGCACCTTGCGGAACGAGTACTGAAATATGTTTCATCAAATAAAATTAAGGTAAATGTTTGGCGTGGTGCCTTTTTACATCGACGTGCCGATGCAAAAAAAATTCCCACCTTGAAAAGCGGGAATTGTAGTAATCAAATACCATTAACCATTAATCTTTTTATGCAAATCAAAGATAATCTCTGTATCAATTGTTGAAGATGGCGTTCGTCATGCCGGGCAATGATTTTAATCAGTAGAAAGATCCGTGTACCGTATTCAATTTACAGAAAGACGGCCCCCCGGGATTGCCTTTCTATAGTAATATAAAAAGTAGCGGGAGATGAATGCATTGCATAATTGGCTACAGGATGCCCGATATTGCCGGCAGCGGCTGGGCTGGTTCCTCGCTGTTATCCAGTGCTTCCAGAGCAATTTCCGAGGGCTCGCCAAAGCTGCCGTTGATATTATCCTTGATTTCCTGCTTAAGCCTTGCGAGTTTACTACGGCTGATACTCCCTTTTTGCGGTGCAATCAAAATACCTGTTATAATTCCCGCAAGAAAAATAGTGACTATTTTAAACATGAAAATACGTTTTATCAATACTTGCATTTTTTGTGCCGACACTGCTTCAGTTTTAGTTTCATTTATATTAACAACTCTTTAATCTGTTGATTTTCTTTCAGTTACGACGCTTAAAACGTTTATTATCTATTCTGGCAATATTTGTGCAGATTATCATTGAAACAATACGCACATATATGCTTTCCGTAACTTCCATAGCTTCACCTTCGGTGCTGGTATATGAAACCGATGCAGCCATACGGGATGTGCTGAAGGAATTTTTCAAACTCATGAAACTACGAGCGATCCTTTGTGAAATGGCACACCAGGTGCAGGAAACGGCTGAAAGAATGCAGCCCAGGCTTGCACTACTCGATTATCATCCGCTCGATAAAGTAGCCCATAAACTTTCACTCAAACTGCGGTCATCCAGTCTTACAAAGCACCTTCCGATCATTGTTCTATCCACATTTCCCGATCTGGAGCATATAAAGGACTCCGTAGATTGTGATATGCTGATGGCGAAGCCCTTCGATATGTACACGCTAAAAAACGCACTGCTGCGATTTTTAAAGCGCTGACCCGATTTAAACAGTCCCGATGCCTGTTGCAACATGTTAACTTTGTATGAATTAGCCGCACAGGCTTTGATGCCAGCGAATAACCTCGTACTTTACTTGCATCCTTCAAGCTTTTAACATGATGCAGGTGTTTATTTTTTGTGCAGTGTTGCTTATTTGCGGCAGCACTTTTATAAGCGACATCAAGAATAATGATCGCTAGCCTACCGACGCTCCTGAACTAGGTTTTTTTTGCTACTTTTGAACGTGAAGCGGTCTTTTCCAGCTAACAATATATGATATGTTTATCGAGCCAGTTTTAAATGGCGGGCGTCGTGGGTGGATAGAAGTTATCTGCGGGTCGATGTTTTCGGGCAAAACAGAAGAACTGATACGACGTTTAAAAAGAGCAAAAATCGCTCACCTGAAAGTAGAGATCTTCAAGCCGTCTATAGATGTACGGTACCATGAAATCAATATCATTTCTCATGATGACAATGTGATTGCCTCAACCCCCATCGATAATTCGCAGACCATTCTTTTGATGGCAAGCGGGGTAGACGTTATAGGCATCGATGAAGCACAGTTTTTCGATGATCTGTTACCCGATGTGTGTGACCAGCTGGCCTTGGGTGGCACCCGGGTTATTGTTGCAGGGCTGGATATGGATTACATGGGTAAACCTTTCGGGCAGATGCCCTTTCTGCTTGCCAGGGCAGACTTTATTACCAAGCTGCACGCCATCTGTGTGAAGTGCGGCAATATAGCCAACTACTCCTATCGCAAGTCAGAGAAAAATGCACAGATTCTACTGGGCGAAAAGGATGTTTACGAGCCTCGTTGCAGGCATTGCTATCAACTTATAGAATGAATGGAGTATATCATCATCAGCTTCCTCATTATTTCTTCAGAAGGATCTTCGTGAATTTTTCGAGTTCTGTTATTTCTGCAGGAGTCAGCACTTCATTGTTGTTGTATCTGGCAGCAAGAAACAGTACCCGTTTATGTTGCGGATATTTCTCGAGAAGCGGTTCAATTAGCCTGGCGGGGTATTCATCTCGTTGAAAGAGGGGAGAAGCGGCGGGTGCTTCCGACTTATAACGGGTGGGCATTTTAAGTATGACAGCTTCAAGGGTAGACAGCCAGTTGGGAGGGATATCCGGTATTTTTTTAGCCTGGAGGTAGAGACCCTGGAGCTGCTTTTTACTTAAACTTCCGCGCTCTTCATATTGATGCATGAGGCTCATTACAAACAGGGAGTAAGATCCTTCTTTATAGCAAGCATCCAGGATTTTATCGATAATGTCTACTTCTTTTCTCTTGTTCATCCCAGATGAATTATCTATCCCGTTAAGTGCTATTCAGTACCCCTGCCTCTTCTGAAATTACGTTCCGCAAAGCCATCGTCACCAGAAGGCTTGCCGCCAGGTTGCTCCGCTTCTTTCACCACCAGCTGCTGACCCGTTTTCATCTGTACGCCATCCAGGGTTCGGATAATCAAAGGAGCTTCCTGCGGGTCGAACAGTTTGATAAAAGCAATGCATTTGCTTTTGCCGGTAACCCGGTCCTTTACTATTTTGGCAGAGCTCACATCTCCATAAAGCCCGAACATATCGAGGAGATCGTCTTCATCGTAATCGGCCGGGAATCCTGCTACAAATAGCGTCATAGGTAAAATTATATCACTGTTGTCTATGAATTTTTCCTGCTGAAGATAGAAATACCTCAGAATATAACCAAATTCATGTAACCGGGGATTTCAGGAAGGAGCTATTTCGTTTCCAGATCTGTTCTGCTGGCAAATTCCGCCCGGTCGTATTCCATGGGCTTGTCATCGAGATCATCGAGTGCGCTTTGCGCTGTGCCTGCCTTTCCCGAGATCACATAGCTGATCTCCATCAGCTCGAGCGTGTGCATAAAATGGCTTAGGGTAGCTGGATCATTAATATGATTGAGGTCTATTATGATTTCCATGTCTCTGATTTTTGGTACGTTCAGTAAAGTTGCTGCAAGTATATTACCTGAATATTATGAGTTTGTTAAAATGAGTCTTGTGTGAATACTGTTAACTAAAATCGAATGTTCTGGAGAATGAAT
>JACMJX010000081.1 GCA_014380425.1 Chitinophagaceae bacterium
ACAATGTATTACGCCCCCCCTTGAAGAAATTCCTACGGAGCCGATCCCTTTCCTGTTTATCCAGTCTTCCCGTGTCTTCGTCAACACGAGCCTTATTAGTGGCGGTGAAGTCAAAGTTGAGCGAGCGAGTAAAATCCCATCTGGCATTATAGTAACGATCGAAGGTGAAATATTTGTCGAATGTTTCGGGTATCTCTCCTTTAGGGCCACCTACATTCCGCGCCCGGAAAGCACCGAATTGCCTGTTGATATCTGCCCTGAAGCTAAGCAGGGAAGGATTTGGATTCAGATTGAAGTCTTTGATGATATTGTACCAGGGCGACTGGGATTTTATAAGTTTCTTCAGCGGTTCCCAGTAGCGGGGTGTCGCGGTATAATTATAGCCAAGGCCTGCGCGGTGACGTGTTATTTCTTCATTCTCGATAAGAGGGCTGCGATGCTCCTGCTTTATATACGAGTAGCTAACATCCAGGTTCTCGATGCTCCATATACGTTGCTTTTTACCCGTAGTATTCATTTTTTTCACGTTAGTGAAGTTCACTGTTTTGATAGTCACGATGTCGACGGCATCGTTTCGTATGGAATCGCGTTGATCAGCAGGGGCGTTATTGATCTTTTCATTCAATTTCAGGTCAAGATCATAAGGATCGTATTCAGGAGTATTAACGGTTTGCGTGATGCCTGCGTATACGGGTATGGACATGCCCACTTTTGCTGGAAGCAGCTTGCCCAATTCCAGATTGGTGGCGATATCGAATTGAGTGGTATTCTCCCTTGCACGCTCGTTCACCCGCTGCTCTATGGTGCCGAACCCCGTAGTTCTTATACTTCCCGCGAGTGACAATGTACCGAGATCGGCCAGTTTCAGATCTACCCTGCCTAAGGCAGCATATCCACCTTTTTCATCCAGGGAAGACAGGCGGAGTTCATTGAACCAGGCTTCGGTACAGGCAACTGCCAGGTTGGTATTTTCAACCCCCATAAAGATACCACGCACCTCGCCAAGATTGGGATTACCGAGAATGGCATACTCCTTACCATCGCCGTCCGTTTCCTTGTAATAAACATTGGAAGGAGTAGTGTTGTTACGTTGTATTTTCAAGCTGGTAAGCCTTGCAAGATCGAGGTTCAGCTCATTTGCGGAAGGCCACACAAGCGAGTCGGTAGTTGCTCCGAATTGCGTTATCTTCAGTGGAATACGAATCTCATAGTAATTTCCTATGAAGTCGTTTCCAAGCCGGATTACTGCACTTAGATCATCATCCTTTAATCCTGTTTGTGCCTGCACGCTTTCCGCATGGATAAACATCCGCATCTTTCCATATTGCCGCAGATCCAGGTTCAGTGTTTTAAATACGCCTCTGGACTTACCGTTCTCCAGGTTGCAGACCTGCATGCTCATCGACTGCTCATTCTGCAGAAGATTTACATTATTGTTGCTTAGTTGCTGCACCCGTTCTATTCCCGGAGGTATTACGTAATTGATAGGCTGGCGTTTACTGTTTTCTTCTACGTTAACTGCCAGCACGTTTAATGTGGTAGGAGAATTTTGTGGGAGTGGCTTGTATTCACCGGTAGTATCCAGGTCGAAGGCAAAGCGTCTCCACTGATTTCTTACCAGTTCAAGTTTAGCGAAGCGACAGGTAACAGAATCTTCAAAGCCGGTAAGGAACATGCGCATAAACCGGATAGATTTAAAGTCTGGTATGTTTCCTACCTTACTTTCATAGTTGGCTATGGGAATCCGCATCAGGTACCATTTCTCTTCTACCGCTCCGGGAATGTCGGGCGTTACGGTGATCATATCCGTTATATAATTCTGCCCTACCTGAAGCTGCCCGGGAACGAGATCCAGCTTATACTGAAAATACTCTTCCAGCTCGTTAAGAGTATTGTCTCGATTAAGGTCTTCCTGATCCGGCGTAAGCGTAAATGCGGAAGTGGTGTTATCGCTAACAGTAGCGATGGGCGAATTGCCTTGCGGGCTGTTGATGTTCTTGTACCTGGTAAGTATATCGGAACCCGATTTATCATATACATCATCGCGATAGTTCCTGAAATCATCCGAAGAAGGATCGAGCACTGCATTGGTATAAGCAGCAGAGCCGGTTCCGAAATTTGCTTCTAACTGACTTAAGTAATTTTGAAACTTAACTGATTCGGTCGCGTTATCGAGTCCATCGAAACCAACATCCTGAAATGGGCGGTCTGAAGGATCGTTGCTGAATGCCTGGGTAACCTGGATGGGATTCGATGGTACCTGTCCCCATTTAGTAGTGGCATCTACTTCTGCCCGTATATTGGGAGTTGGTAGTCCATTTTCGAAGGAGCGTCTTCCGTCGCGCAATACGTCTTCAGATATATTTCCGAGGTTAAAGTACAATTGCCCCCCGGTGCTTGTTGGCTTTTTAAGGAAAGGATCCTGTAGCCAGAACTCTATGAATTCCACGTTGCCCGTCTCGAAATCCACCTGATCCAGCCCGCGCATAATACCCGCCCAGCGCTGTCTCGGATTGAGCAGTTTACCGTCCGCATTTATGCTACTCGGTCTTGCATCGAAATTATAGGGGCCCCTTTCATCAGGGTAATAAGAAAGGTCGAATGTAATCAACTGCGATTGGCCATAATCCAGGGAGCGGGCAGGGTAAATCTGCTGCTGCTGTACTGCCCTCACCCTTGGATCGCCGAAGTATTCCGTTCCCAATCCTCTTACCGGGTTATTGTTTCCACGCACATCCTGGAGATTGGGCTCTATATTGTACCAGGCCATTTTCGCCCTGTTGAATCCATATTGCAAGGAGTCTGAAAAGCTCCCTTCCGGAAAGAGCCCGTTACCTTGCGGAGTGGAAGCAAGCGTCCAGCTGGTTAGCGGGAACCGAAGGTCGATGCTATTGCGGGTACCTTCAAAATCATCAACATATATAAGGCCTTCGTTTCCTTTACCGATCTGAGATGGGTGTCCTGGTTTCAGCATAGCAGCTTCGCCGTAAGCCGTTATGGTACTCATTTCATTACTGCTGTAGAATGGAAGTTTGTCCAGCCACCGCGTCAGCTTCGGAAACTCCGAACGGTAGTTGAAATCGAGCCCGTACATCGTATTCTTGATAGGATCTTCATTGTAGTTCATCTTGGTAAAGAAAGGGCGCTCGCCCAGCTTTACGATCGATCCTCCCAGAGACAAGGATTCGCGGGCATTGTTAAAAGCCATATAATCCAGCCGCAGCCCCACAAAATTACGCTGCTGTATCCCGAATCCTGCATTGTTCTCGTAAGACACGTCAACGGCAAGACCAGCATTGAGAATGGCGGAGTTGATGATCTTCACCGTGCCCAGGTTGTAATCGACACTATAGTCGACACCTTCTTTAAGGATCTGGCCGCCGGAACTCACTTTTACGGATCCCTGCGGCACGTTGAATGCCCCCAGCTGTATTTCTGAATTGGATTGCCCCTTGGCCGTTCCGCTGATAACGAACCTGTCAAGATTTGCGTAGGTTTTGGCTATTTCCTTGATGGTATCATATAAAGGAGCGTAAACGTACTTGGACACGATATCCGGAGTTGCCCCGGGGAAAGCGACCCTGGCCAGGTCGGAGCCGAAAGGCTCCAGTAGGGGAAACACGACCCTCGCCTGCTGCGATATGATCGTAAATCCATCTATAAAGTCGAATACCCCGTCTGGCTGCGGATCGCGTTGGTTGTTCAGGCGATCCAGGTTCAGGAGTGTGAGCAAGGGTTGTCCGCTTCTGGGCCCTTCAGGAAGATATCTTTTAAGCCCGAGGCTAGGCTGTTCATAAAGAACATTCAGTTTAAAATCTGCCGGCTGCACACTGGAAAGATAGCTTCCATCCGGAGTGCGGAGTGCATAGATGTTTTTCATCATCAGATCCCAGATGGGCAGGTTCGGACGCTGAGATGTTGCCTTCAGCAACTTCAGGAACAACACTTTCTGGTTACCCGAAGTGCTGGCCGTAGTATCCGGTATGATATCCTGCGAGAATTCACCTACCTGGTAAGTACGGCCATTATAAGTGTACTGGTAAGCGACCGCCAGCACTTCATCCGGTTGAAGAGGCTGGTTAAGGGATAAAAATCCTACCTGCGGATTAAAGTAATACTCCGAGTAATTCAATTTACGTGCAAAGGTCTTTTCAAAATCCTGCACCGGTGTGAGGCCGATACTACCAAGGCGGGATGTAACAAATGAAGAACTTCTTGTAGTAGGGTCGTTATTGAGCCGCTGGTAAAGATCGTTGACGCCGTTGTCAGGCAAACCACCCGGCAAAGGAGCCAGCGGTTGAATTGCCGGATTGAAAGGAGCTGTTTCGGCAAGGTCCATGAATCCAACGATATCACGGGTATCTGTTGTAGAGCCATTCCTGTTGGTGACCCATACTTCTAAGCGTAAAATCTGCACCTGGGAGTTAACTACAGGAAGACGGGACATGGCGACATTATAATTGCCCCGGAAATACTGCGCCATCAGAAAGTGGCGGTTTTCTTCGTAGTCGTTGGCCTTAAACTCGAAGCTCGAAGACGCTGAACCCCCTTGCAGTGCCATGGATTGGCTTTGCCCACGCTGGTTAGCCATTACGCCGGTAACAAACAGCTTCCCGAACTGCAATTGTGTCTTGATGCCGAATAATGACTGGGCACCCGGGATAAGCGAGCCTTTAGAGGAGAAGGATACGTTACCTGCTTCTATTCTTTTGATGATCTCATCGTCTTTACCTGTATAATCGAGTTTAAGCTGGTTCTCGAAATCGAAGTTTGCCAGGGTGTTATAGCTGATGGGGAGTTTAAGTTTATCACCTACATTCCCGATTACATTCAGGTTGGCATTCATATCGAAATCCAGGTTGCCGGTTTTGCGGGCTCTTTCCGGCAAGGTGGGGTTCTTGATATTCTGGCCCTGATACCCCAAAGTAAGATCGACATTACCCTGGGGCTTTATTTCTACCTTACCGTTTCCGAAAATGCGGTTAAATAGATTATCCGAAACCGTGAGTTTGGGCATTAGCATCTTCTTGTTAAGATTGCTGAGCGTATTTCCCCTTTTCTTGAAATAATCAGCTTCCTGGCGCCGGGATTCGATGCGCATGTATTCGTCGAAAGTGAGATAAGTAGGGGTTCTGTAATAGGATCCGCCAATTTTTTCTACTATGTAATAACGCTTGGTTACGGGGTCGTATTCGATGGAGTCTCTCTTATTTGCGGGATCTTTAAGATCGAAAGGGTTTTTAGAAGGCTCACTGTAGCGTTCACTTCGTCTGTCTTTCAAAGGAAACTTGAGCGTATCGGGAGGGCGTGGAGCTGCGGTATCCTGAAATAAATAACTTCCCGGAGACGATAATGTAGCCGACTGGTTTGCGTTCGCTTCAGGGCACAGAAACGCAGCAGCAATACACACCATCGTTGTAATGAGACTATAAAAGGTTGTCCGGGTCAATTCTCCCTTAGTAATTAGTTAGGTAGAGGTAAGGTCGATAGGCCTACAGAGTTTTAAGTGCTTTTTTGATAATATCTTCGATTTGTCCCTCTTCTTTCTCCGAAGCCATCACCTTTCGTATGGCCTGCTCCGCGGCAGGCCGGGCGATACCTAGTGAAATCAGTGCATTTAACGCATCCTGCTCTAAACTATTGTTAGCCACCTGTGATATATTTGTATCGCTGCTTTGTTTGCCTACCTTATCTCTCAGCTCAAGAATAATGCGCTCCGCAGATTTCTTTCCGATTCCCTTGATGCTCTCGAGCTGCCGGGCATTGCCCAGCAAAATGGCCCTTGAAATTTCATCAGGCTTCATGGAGCTAAGCATCATCCGGGCAGTAGAAGCCCCCACCCCGCTGATGCCTATCAGCTGCAGAAACATTTCTTTTTCCGGCCGGTCGAAAAAGCCATAAAGGATATGCGCATCTTCCCGAATAAGAAGATGGGTAAGCAGAATGCCTTGCTTTTTAGCCTGGATACTGGAATAGGTATTCAGGCTGATTTGAACTTCATACCCTACTCCATTCACATCAACATGTACCAGACCAGGGCTCATAAATGTAAACTCTCCCCTAAGATAAGCGATCATGGATGCGAATGTAAGAAAACTTACAGGTATAACAACACAGTTGTAAATGGCACATAATCATTACTTTTACAACCACTTATTCAAAGCAACACCTGATGAATCATAAGTTAACGGC
>JACMJX010000082.1 GCA_014380425.1 Chitinophagaceae bacterium
CATCCACTAAAACCAGGGGATCAGTATTACCTGAAAACGTACCCGCACCGCGAATCCTTATTCTTGAAGCATCGTTTCCTGGTTCTCCCCCACCCTGGGTAGCGAACAAACCGGGTAAACGCCCCACTAATGAGTTACTGATGTTGGCAACAGGCGACTGAACCAGTTCTTTAGTGGTGATAGTGGAAATAGCGCCCGTGTTATTAATCTTCTTCTGGGTGCCATACCCTACAACGATCACGTCTTGCAATGAATTAGGAGTTGCGGCAAGTGCTATAATGAGTGCCTTCTCAGAGGAAGCCACTACTTCCTGTGGTGTATAACCAACACTGCTTATTGAAAGTATAGCGTTCGCACTTTTTACCTTTAACCTGAAGAAGCCCTTTTCATTGGTACTGGTAGCACTTTGTGCACCTTTCTCCCGGATGGTTACTCCCTGCAAGGGTACACCTTTTTCATCGTAAACATAGCCACTGATCTCGATGTCTGCCACCGTTACACCCAGTTCTTTAACAATTTTACTGTTGTTTGGGTCAAACTCGTTTTCCTTATTGTTATGAAACAGAACAACCTGGTCATTTACAATCCGGTAGCCAATATTGATAATAGAAAGTTCCTCGTTAAAAAAGTCAAGCAGCGTTTTATTGGTTACATTACAGGTCATCTTTCGCTGCGCCTTTATCGAACTGGCACTAAAGTGAAAATCAACATTTGTCTGCTGCTTGATTAACGTAATTACCTGTTGAACCGACTCGTTTTTAACATTCAGCGTAATCCGCTTCTCCAGTATATTCTGAGCTAAGCTATCTTTAGCAGACAAAGAAAAAGCAGAAACAGCCAGAAATAGTACTTGTAGTGCTGTTATCTTCATGACAAGAATCGTTGAAGCAACGATTAGTTGCTTAGATTTCATAAATTAGTTAGATTTGATTAAGAAATGCGATCGTTTCCAGACAGTATTTATTGCTGTTGAGAGTTGGCGGTATCCCCATACCTCCAGCTCTTTTTTCAAATGGTTTTCTTACATATATCTATTTGGCATTAATTTATTCACACCCGTTTCCCTTTATTAAAATTCTAGTGCCATTGATTTCAAAGTCGGCATTAGTGGCAAGGCAAATGATCTTCAAGCCGTCATAAAGGTTTTGCTTCGTAAAATCCCCACTGAATACACATTGATACATCTCCTCATTACTAACCACAATTTCAATTCCGTAAGCTTCTTCCAGTTGCTTGAATATTTCATATAACCGGGCGTTTTCAAACACAAAACCAGGGAATTCAACCTCTTCACCTTCCTGCTCTTCCTTCTGATAAACAGGTACCGGATGTTCGACTAACGTAGTTTCAAAGAACCGGTCTTTCGCTTTGTAGATGGCTTTCTGGTTGGGTGTAATTATAAGACTCATGCTTTTCCGGTCATTATCTACCATGTTCTCGTTTTCGTACACTTGTACTTTGCCGGTACGTACCTCTACCTCTATATTGCCAGAAATCCCGTCTGTCCGAATATTGAATGATGTACCCAACACTTTGGTTACTACTTTATTGTAATACACGTAAAACGGCTTTCGAGGATTTTTGGCAATGTCGAAAAAAGCCTCCCCTTCCAGGTAAACTTCCCGTTTTTCTTCAAACTTGTCTTTTGAATAAAACAGAGACGAACGGGGTTGAAGATCGATCCTGCTGCCATCCGGTAGCAGAACAGACATTTTACCGTTACTGGTATTGATGGTTTTCTGTGAGCTTTGTGTCACAAACTTTCTTATAAAAGTGCCGGAGTCTTTTTGACGCTCCAGTAAATACACACTTATTGCTATTACAAGAATTGCAGACGCGGCAACAGCCCATCTGAGTCCATACAGGCGGGTTTTCTTCTTTAAGGGCAACACCGGACTGCTTTTGGAGGAGCCTATTATTTGACGGATCATTTCCTCGGACACATCATGCGGTAACTCTTCGCCTTTTTGCAAATCATCCTCAAATACGGTCTTCTCAAAATGCTTCCTTACTATCTCGTCATAATCGCCACCGGACAGCATACGGAAAAATTCATCCTGATCGGCAGATGAGATGCTACCGTCAACATACAACTTCAATAAAAAAGCGAATCTTTCTTTCATTTGTGATGCAATTGATTGCCTGGCAGATGAATATCCTAACCATCTAATAGTGAATACAACTAAATGGTTAGGTAAGAGTACAACTGCCTGATTTTTTATAAAAATAAAGGCACCAAGGCACCATAATACCACAGCAACCCTAAAGCTCCAAAATGAGGATAGAAGCCTATAAAAGTGCTAGTATGTGAACGAGAAGAATTACAATATTCCAATGCATATTAAGATAGAGCTTAATATTACTTAGGGCCCGAGACATATGGGTTTTTACAGTAAGAGGAGAAATATTCAGGTGCTCTGCTATTTCAAAGTAAGACAGATTTTTATCTTTTGCAAGTTGATAGACTAGTAATTGCTTATCTGACAATGAACGCAAAGCGCCATTTAACAGCGTCTGGTAATCTGATTCAGATAGCTTTTGTTGTAGCGAGTCATCGAATACATCCTGGGTATTTTTCAGGTAATCAAGAGCTTTCCACTCATTGGCCAGTTTCTTGAGCCTGTTAAGAGTATTGTTCATGGTAACCCTAACTAACCAGGCTTCTACCGGCAGATCCGGGCGGATCACCTCTCTGTTCTGCCAGAGCTTCATGAATACTTCCTGCACCACTTCCTTGGCAATTTCTGCTGATTTCAGGTATTTCAACGCAACCCGGTAAGTGCGCCCCTTGTGATGATCATAGATCATTCTGAAAGCATTTTCGTCACCTTTGGCCAGCAAAGGCAATAAATGCTTTTCATAGTAAGAATTCTTTTCCTGGTGCAAATCGTTAACCTTTAGCAAGTTTTAATTTGTAGAAGCTGTCAGTTTAATAGAATGAATATACTACAAATTTTAATTTTAAAACAGCATGCAGCAATTATTTCGTGTTGCTGTTCTTTAAAGCATCTTAAAAACCAGTAATATTGGTAGCATCCAGTGCTGCCGTAAATGGAAAGTGTCCATCGATCGGCATAATGTATCCATTTCCACCATTTTAAAAGCAAAGTAGCTTTGCACTATTATAAATTTAAACACATAAAATTATGATTAAGAAAGCTATTTTAGCCAGATTCGAAGCTAAACCGGGAAAAGAGAAAGAAGTGGAAAACTTCCTCACAAGTGCTTTACCCCTCGCAGAAAAAGAACCGGAAACCATTCACTGGTTTGCCCTGAAATTAGGAACTTCGACTTTCGGCATTTTCGACACGTTCCATGATGATCATGGCAGAAAAGTGCACTTGAATGGCCCAATTGCGGCGGCCCTGATGGCAAATGCCTCGGAATTATTGGCTCATCCGCCTATTATTGAAGAAGTAGAATTGCTTGCCGTAAAGTAGAAAAATGTGCAGTAATAGGCTGATTAAAAACAAAGCAGCAGCTTTTATAGTTAAAAAGGAAGCTAACAGTTTTTAATCAGCCTTACTCGCGAAAAAGGTAAACTTTAAAACCCCATATGGAAAAGAATTCTGCAACACTGCTCAACAGTCAGAATGGTGAATTGGCGTTTCGAATATTCTCTTTTCATGACAACAGTTACTTCGATCATCTTCAGCGACACAACTACTATTCCATAATCCTTATCCTGGAAGGTTCTGCCGAATTAAAGGTTGACTTTTTTTCATATATGATAGAGAGTAGAGTGCTGTTATGTTTATCGCCCTACCAACCTTACTTATTAACAACGGAAAAAGCGTTAAACGGTATCGTCTTGAATTTCCATCCTGACTTTTTCTGTACTTATAAACATCACAATGAAATTGAAACAGAAGGTACGTTATTCAACAATATCTATAGACCTCCTTTCTTCCCGGTAAATGATGAACGCCCCTTGCTTGACCTGCTTACAAAGATGAGAGAAGAAATAGAACTTTTTAAAACGGGCCAACATGAAATACTGGTTTCCTATCTGAAAATATTTCTTATAAATGCTCATCGAACCAAGATGGGTCAGGAAGAACTTGTGGTAGTCGATAACAAAAATAATGATCCTTTGGTTTTACAAAAACTTATGAATAGCATCGAGCAATTCTACCGGAGCAAGCATAGCCCTGCCAACTACGCCGAGCTCTTAAACATCACCCCGAATGCATTAGCTAAAATGGTGAGAGCCTATTTCAATAAAACCATTACCGACCTGATTACGCAACGTATTATCATAGAAGCAAAAAGAGAACTCTATCTCACTCCGAAATCAATTAAGGAGATTGCCTATCTACTAGGCTATTCCGATGAGTACTATTTCAGCCGTTTTTTTAAAAACCATACAAACGTTTCCCCTCAGCTTTACCGCGAAACAGTTGGCTTCTCGAAGCAGGAGAATCAATCTGAAGTATTATTGCAGAAATCATAAGAATAAACTACACTTCCATTTTAATCTAATTTCAACTAGTTTTAGAACATTAGATAAATTGAATTATAAAATCATTGTCATCATATGGAAATACAGCGAATCAGTTCAGGATCCGTATTTGAAAAAGAAATCGGCTATTCAAGGGCGGTGGTTGCAGGTAATATGATTTTCGTTTCAGGAACGACGGGCTTTAATTACGCAACTATGACCATTGAAGAAGGAATCGTTGAACAAACAGAGCAAACATTCAGGAACATCGAATTGGCTCTAAAAGAAGCTGGTGCTTCAATGAAACACATTGTAAGGGTGCATTATATTCTTCCAAACCCTTCTGAATTTGAGCTATGCTGGCCCGTTTTCAGGAAATATCTCGGTGAGATCCGGCCTGCTGCCACCATGTTCGCTGCTCGCCTTGCTGATGATAGAATGAGGATAGAAATTGAAGTAACAGCAGTTAAATCAACCTGACCTTTGCCTGGTGCGCCGTTTAGCTCATCCAATCTACTACCACTTTTATTTTATCTACGCCGTGTTGGTGAAGGGCTAGTTTAAAGTTAGTAAAGGATATTCTTTCTGTTATCACCTGTTCAATAATTCCGGACCATCTTTCTTTACTTTCCTGCAGATAAGTATCTATGAGTTGAATTTGTAACTGAGCAATGCCTGTCGCTTCCAAAATAAAGTCGGCAGCACCGTTATAATCATTGATATCGGTTACCTGCACTTTTCTTTCGTCTATGTACTTTCCTCCGAGATCCTTCAGCAATCTGGGGCGTAGCGAATCTTCATCCACAATGTCCATACCCGTCACCTTCGCTCCCCGCAGCAATGGAAATTGGGACCTTCAATGAATATTGGAACCTTTCGCGAGAAGCCTATTTACTTCTCCCGTTTAGCAGATCCTTTATTAACAAAGCGATCCGTTCAGACCGGGTCTCCTGTTTCTTAGCAGCATAAATATAATCGATTGCCGACTTCTGGCTTCCTTCGCTTGATTTTAAGAACCTTTCATATGCAACAGGTTCGTCCCGTAAACACTCAAGCAGCTCCTGGGGTAATGTGACCGGATCGTTATCTGCATATAGTACTACTTTAACCGTATCCCCAGCTTCTTTACCTATTCTTTTCCTGATTTCAGCCTTTACTGGAAGGAAAAGCTTCCCATTGCCCATAGGCATCAGCTTGTAGGATTTCAAGTCATAATGGTCAATTTTCCCTTTTACCTGCACCAAACCAAAATGAGCGCGTTTGTCCGGAGCAATTTCGTCGATTATAACATAAGTCCAACCACCCTTACCGGGAGTTCTCTCCAGCTTGATCACTCTGTTTACCAGGGCTTTTGCCATGTATATGCTAATAATTTCCGTAAAAATGAGATTTTTTAATAGAATGCGCCAATTATTGCTTACCCCCTAACTTATCATTAACTTCCCCTTTAAACAACTTTAAGAAAAGATCGTTATTTTACCGTTCCGAAATACAATAGCATGAAGAAATTCACTCTTTTATTAATTGCTTTGATTGCTTTTTCAATGAACATGGTACAAGCGCAGGATAAATCCCTGTATGAAAAGCATTGGTTCATTCAACGGGGCGACACCCTGCCTTACCGATTATTGCTTCCTCTAAATTATGACTCCTCTAAGAAGTATCCACTTGTCTTCTTTCTGCATGGTCGCGGTGAGTCGGGTAGGGATAATGAGAAGCAGCTTACGCATATCGCCAGTTTTTTTCTAAAAGACAGTATAAGAGAACAATATCCGGCAATAATACTATTTCCCCAATGCCCATGGGATGATTATTGGAGCAACGTTGATGTAACGATGGTTGCGGATGGATCTGCCAGCGGCAAACGTAGTTTCCATTTTTTGGCCGGCGGGCCTCCTTCAACATCCATGCAATTACTATCGGAACTGGTAGATGATATCTTTACGCGTTATCCTGTTAAAACCCGGCAAGTGTACATTATGGGGCTTTCCATGGGAGGGATGGGTACATTCGAGCTGGTGAGGCGTAAACCTGGTGTTTTTGCTGCAGCCGTTCCTATTTGCGGCGGGGCAGATCCGTCTACAGCCAGTCAGTTGAAGAACACGTCGTGGTGGGTTTTTCATGGCGCCAAAGATGATGTGGTGCTGCCGGAACACTCTGAGAAGATGGTTACAGCATTAAAGAAAAACAACGTTCAAGTGCGTTTTACGCTCTTTCAGGATGCGAACCACAATAGCTGGGATCCGGCTTTTAACGAGCCGGAATTGATGCCTTGGTTATTCAGTAAGCGGAAACGATAACGAACCGAATGCTTATCCGGTATTGAAAAGGAGCCCCTGCACTTAACTATTGTCAGTAACATGAGGCTCCTTTACAGAAATACTTACTGGTTGGGAATCCTTCGACTTTCCAAGCTTGCATTTCCAGCAACCACGCCTGCTCTTCGCTTATGGTAGAAATAGTAAGAAGCAAAAACAAGACCTAACATCACAAAGACGAAAATCCAGTCCTTTAATGGATCGCCTGCCGCCAGACCCAGATAAACAGCTCCCACTAGATCGAATGTAAACCCAGCGTAAGCCCATTCCTTTAGCCGCGGATAACCGGGAATCAGGAGAGCAATGGCTCCTAAAACCTTCAACACTGCAAGAAATTTAAAAATGGAACCAGGTACTCCAAGATGCTTGACAAAAGCATCTGCATCCGGGTTAGGCATAAAACTAGTGACCGCCGACATGATCATCACGGCAAGAAACAGCCCGGTGAATACCCAATAGGCAATATTGATCTTTTTCATTATGGTTGATTTATTTACAGTGTAATTTTTACACTGCAAATATAACCGGCATGAATAAGTAAAGAGAGGGGAATACCGCCATTTTTAGGTTGATTCGCGTCAATGTATAAGGGCGCCGGTTTCCTGCATAGTTAGCTAATTCAATGCAATACCATCTCCTATCAACCTGCTTCTACTGAATCTTTGTATTAAATTCAACTTCTATGTCTGTTCCCGACTTCTGGCTGTCCACTCCATCGGCAGGTGCTTTGTTAGGAGGATTTGCCGGGTAATGACGTAGCGTCACTTGAATCTTCCCCGTGGCAGCGCCCGTCGTTGTCCAAGTACCGGTAACTCCAAGGGGTACACCATTGCCGTCGTTATCTAAACCAGACACCACTATATTACTCCCGGCAGTCGGAATATAATAAAACCTGTGCGCCTCGCTTTCCTCCATTACTTCTTCCGTGATATCTGCTACCGGGCTCTCCGTTTTGTTCAGCAACTGAACCGTTACATTGTACACTTTATCAGCTGAAAGCACTATTTCATCCTGCACAGGATTGTTTCCACCGGGTCCGTCTGCATCATCGAATTTATAGGACACACTCGTACCCCCACCCTGTGGCACAAACGTGAGCTGCATGGTAGTAATTACTTCTTCATCGTTCCCTTCTACCGCATCATCCTTATCGCAGGAGGTAAAAAACATGCCTGCCATTGCTATAGCGACAAATAGTTTCATTGATTGCTTTTTCATTGTGTTCGTTTTTTAATTATTGATTGATGTTGATTACTTGCTATTCTTCGTTTTTTCAAAGGGTACCCTAACCCTTAAACTGATATTGCGCCCCATTTCATCGGTAAAATACCGCATGCTATTCAGGTATTCCCGGTAAGCTTTATTAAAAATGTTTCGCGCATCCAGAATGAACGTAATGGGATGATGATACCTATTGATGGTAGTTGATATACGGCTGTTCACCAACATATATCCATCGGGCGAATCCTGGTAATCCTGCCGGAAAACCTTGCTGTCTGGCACCCTGTTCTGCCGCTGCACGTTCAGCATTTCAATAGACAAAACAGTTCCTTTAAACCCTTGCTTGTCCTTAAAGGTATAAGCAAGTTCGTTAGTGAACCTGTTGGAGGGCATAAGTATCAGCCAGTCCTTAAGCGTCTCATTACGTGCGTATAAAACCGACGCCTTGGTAGTCCATTCCAGCCGGGGCATCAGGCTTATGCCGGCAGTTGCGTCTAAACCTGTAAGCCGCGCATTGGTCTGTTGAAACTGATATAGTACCAGAGCGCCCGTGGAAGTCAACACGGGCTGATCTGGCTTTGGCTGCTGGTAAATAAATCCATCGATGTAATTTGTATAGGCGTTAATGTCCAGGCGAAATGTCTTGGGAGTATTCTCGTAATTTAACCCGGCCTGCACGTTAAAAGATTGTTCTGTTCGCAGCGAGGTGTCCCCCCTTTCGTATCTTCCTGCTCCTTGATGTATACCGTTACTTAATAGTTCATTCACTTGTGGAGCCCTTCCGGAAACACTAACGTTTAAATTGACCTTCCAGTTGACGCCAGGCTTGTAAGCCGCATTAAAGGAAGTAGCGAGGGTATTAAAGTGAAAACTGTATTCCAGCGTATCGCTAACTTTAATTCGGGTAGTACTGATCCTTTTATCGTCGTAGCGAATACCTGCCTGAAGTTCCCACCGGTGCTTGCTCCACTTTTCAATATAATAAGCACCTATAGTAGAAGAAAAGTAGTTGGGGATAAAGTAACGTCCGCGGTAGGAGTTATCCTGCTGCATGGCTGAAATGCCTGCGGTACCAGTAAAATAGTTCGATCTTGGATGATCCCAGGAAAGGTCTTCCGACAAGGTGTAAATGGAAAGATCTAATTGCGGATTCTTATTCTGGCTGCTTCGCACTACATCATATTCGCGCCGGTGATTGTACTGGCCGGCTACCTGAAATGAAAACTTATGTTCGCCTTTATAAAGATTGCTTTTTGATTTAATAAGATGATGTGCAACATCTTGATAGGGTCTGCCAATAGTATAACTATTCTGCCCGGTAAATACTGCATCGGGCGCTGGTGAAGCAATGGCTTTTAGAAGATCTGGAACAGTTTCTTTATGGGAGCCGATAAAGATGCCCAATCTCGTATTAAAGTAACTATAGAATAGCTCGGTGTTGAAGTTTGTTTTTTTCCATGCTGCGGTCAGTGAAGCGTTCTGCTCACTGCTTGCTGTATTATTCAGCCTGTAATCGCGTGTAGATACATTCGCTGATCTTTTGTAAGTGCCTTGTATTCTATAGCTAAAGGGTCGGTTCTTCAGGTGTTGTTCAAAAACTCCCGAAACAAAGTATTGCCCGTTGTTAGTGAAATAGCCGGAATTAACTTCTCCCCTGGATCCGGCCACAGTAAGCAACGGACGGGTTTCTATCAAAATAACACCACCGATGGCGTCTGATCCATATCGAAGCTCGTCTACCCCTTTTATGATCACCAGTTTATCTGCTATAAAGGGATCTATTTCCGGAGCATGCTCATTTCCCCATTGCTGTCCCTCCTGCCTTACTCCATTGTTGATGGTCAGTATCCTGTTGCTATGCAGTCCATAAAATACTGGTTTCGATATGGTAGATCCCGTTTGTAATAAAGTTATTCCATTTATTTTAGCCAGTGCTTCTGCAAGGGAAAAGCCCCTTGTATATTCCAGATCCCTACCGGTCAATTCTCTTCGAAATCCACTACTGTTTGCTCCTTTTTGAGCTTCCACTACAAGAGCACTCATAGTTTTACGGGCATGTGGCATAAACAGGTCGAGATGAACAGTACCGTTCAAAACAACCTTCTTCTCCAGCGGATCGCAATCTATATGCGTTATCAGCAATGAATACGTTCCAGGACATAATTCATCAAATACGAAATCACCTTTTGCATTGCTGATAAGCTCACTACCGGTTTCTTTAATAAGAATGGTAGCTGCTTCCAGTCTTTCCCGAGTGTCTGCATCTTCAATATGACCCGAAAGACGCAATTTACATGTCTGTGCATATAAAGACGATACAGCCAGCAATGCCAGCAGGAAGGCAGAAAAGTATTTCAACGCTTAGTTTTTGAAGATAAATGAAGAGGCGGGATCAAGGCTTTGGACGCTAGGCAACAGGAGGCCCGCGGAGCTGGAAGAAGGCTGGAGAGGAAGAAAACAGAGGAGAGGATAACGCCGATGCACCTATAGAATATTTAAGTGTAGGCAAAACGGTAAACAAGGTTTCTTCGCCAATAAAAGGAGAAAGCGCCACAAGATGGTCACAATCACATGTAGCTAAGGATGGATTTACCTGTTCGGTACCATCCTGGGAAGCAGTTGAGAAATGATGGGTATGATTAGCAAAAACATCATGCAGGTAACGCTTTGGCGTAACAGCCAACGCAAAAATCAACAGCATCGAAGCCGTTAAAAAAGTGCGTATACCTGATCTACCAATATATGTCAATTGCCACATTGTTGCAAATTAATGAAAGTTCCATTAACCAGCAATTAAATATTCAAGAATAATTACTCACTGTTCTAATAATCGTAAATTACGCTTAAATGAAACCGCATGCAGTTCTCTTATCTTCTCTATATTAAATTGTTTAGCGTTCCATTATTAATGCTTGGCTGGATATTTTTTCATTTGACAATAAAGAAGAGATCATGGTCTGAAGTAAAGCCTGATGTTGCTGTATTTTCTTTTTTTCTCATTTCATAGACTTTATTTGTTTTTGCCCTTCGATAGCAATACTGTTTATCGGGGTGTAATTTTACCCGGAATTACTGCTTCTGGCAGCCATTATTGCTTAATCACTTTCAACATTTTAGTTCGTCTTTTTTGAATAACCTGTATAAGATAAACACCTGGTCTGTAATTATACCCCATTCGTAACGTTCCATTTGCAGAAACCTGTTGTTTTGTTTCTATCAGTCTGCCCTGTAGGTCCCTAATAGTCACAGTAACGTTTTCATCATCACTGCTCTTTATTAACAGCGTAAAATAATCAGTGGCAGGATTGGCCAATACTTTAGCGGAGAAGTCTTTCACCCCTTGAAGAGTTTGCTTTTGAAGAAACGTCGGTTCTACATCTGGGCTGGTGCGCCTGAAAGCCGGCAGGCCTGGTGTCGTAAAGTTTGCACGTTGGCGATACAGCCAAACACCGGCTTCTGAAAACACAGGGATCACGAAATCATTTCCGGCGAGCGGCATAATATTTCCCACCCTGCCCCCGGCACTCGCTGAAGGATTATCCAACTTAAACGACCATAATTCCCTGCCAGTGGAATCAAGACGGCAAAGTGCAAAATAATCTGTTCCGGGATAGGGCCCGAAATACTCGGAAAATCCGTTTTCTTCCAGGCTCTGGCTGGCATAAAGACCGGCGTTCTGGTCTTTAACAAGCTGTACTTCCCAATACTTAAACAGTGTTATATTGTTGAACTGGATTGCCCCCTTGGTGCCCAATGTGCTATCAAGTATTTCCAATGAAAAATCAGAAGGGCCATTGATAGACCCGGAAAACCTTACATATTTGAGATTCAGGAAATCTTTTGAAGGAAGGAATCTGATAAAAGAAGGATTGCTGATTGACACAGTAGAAATGTCTTTTATTATGCTGCCATTAGCAGCGTTTCGCAAATAATTGGGTCTTTCTTCCGTAAAAGGAATCCTTTCTTTAGTGATGAAAGTATTACCCGAACCTTCCAGAATTTTCTCAATATTGTTTTGTACTGTCAACCGGTAGAGCGAATCCCCATTGTCGGCAAATCCTACTATTTCAGCTGCACTTGCCCCGAATGACCGGATGGGAAGGCTCCTGTTGTAATGCACGATGATTTTACCATTATCCAACGCCGCAACTTCACTAGGTGCAGCAATATAAATTACGGAAGGGGTATTGCCGTTGAAAATATTCTTTTGCCAAACTACATTCAAATTCTGGTCATATTTTACAAGATAGGCACTGTCATCCCGTTGATCCAGTATTTCCCTTGCCAGTACGATCAAACCTCCATCAGCCGTAATATCAAAATTAATCAGCTTAAATGATGTAGAGGGAAATTGAACTTTCTTTCTGTTCACCAGTAAACTGCCATTAGAGCTCACTTTGGAGAAATAATAAACATCCTCCTCCTCACGAAGGTAAAACAAGGGGCTCTTATAGGTTGTCGTTAAAAAAACGATGGATGTATCCGGTAAAAGACGGAAGTCATCCGATTTTACATAAGGGTTGGTTATCGTGTCGAGTACCTGGTATTGCCAAACAGTACTAATCTGCGACGGTATTTGTGCAGATAGAACCTTTATAAGTATAAATGCCAAACCTGTAAGTAAAATTTTCCTCTTCATAACAGTAAATTTCATGAACACCGAATATAATACCCTCAAATTATTAAATTATTACGCGTGCATTAATATTTCATGAACGAATCATTCAGTTCCCCCTTAAATGGCTACTATTCCAGTTACTTTAGCGAGCAGTAGGATCCGTTGAGATGTGATTTTTTTGCTTAAGCTTCCACCCATAGCAGTTTCCTGTGTCCATCACCATATTTGGGGATCTGGTTTACCCTCATCGGGGATCTTACCAGGCTCACTTTCAAAATACTTTTGCAACGTTCAATTAACAAGTAATTACTCTTCGATAAAAAAATCAGCAACTGTAAAAAGAAAGCGAAACTCTAATAAGTATTTAAACACAAAAAGCATAATGTATGAAAGCAATTCAAGTAAGCCCTGACAACACGATTCAATCTGAGAAAATTTACCTCTTTATTCACGGAGCCTGGCATGGCGCATGGTGTTGGGACAAAGTAATTCCATTAGTACAAGCCAATGGGCATAAAGCAATAGCAATAGATCTACCCGGGCACGGACATTATATAGGGCGTACATTAGACTTCAGTTTGGAAGACTACGTAGATGAAGTAGTGAAAACAGCCAATGACCAAATGGGACCGGTAATATTAGTCGGACATTCAATGTCGGGTATCGTAATTTCACAAGCAGCGGAAAAGCTAGGTGCCCGGAAAGTTTCAGCCCTGATCTATCTTGACGCGTTCCTCCCAAGGAACGGTGATTCCCTGTTCTCATTGGCAGACGCTACGCAAAAGCAACTACCGCCAAACAATTCAGGAAAACCCTCCCTTCTCGAAAATATCATCACTTCAGAAGATCACAAAACAAATACTGTAAATCCGGAAATGGCTGAGTGGCTTTTCTATCACGACTGCTCCGAAGAAGACAAAAAATTTGCCTTAGCTCGGATTTCTAAAGAACCCATTGCTCCTTTGGCAACTCCACTCAATCTGACTGATGATATCTACGGAGTGATACCAAAATACTATATCCTTTGCACCGAAAGCAAAGACATGGATAAAACATTCCTGTCGACACACGTGCCTTGTAAGAAAGTATATAAACTTGCAAGCAGTCATTCCCCATTTTTCTCCATGCCAGGTAAATTGGTGGAGATATTGGATGAAATAAGATACATAGCTTAAGTAAAGCTTTCATAATCCATCGATATACGGATGATGGTACTTGTCAAGAAAAATAAATCAGCAATTACTAATTGCCGTATTAACCTTACGATACAAAAAAAGTGATGGAACCATACCTTACTATTACGACAGTATTAACCGCAGAACAGCACTTACCAGAGATAGGGCTTATTCTCTCCCAATGCTTATAAGCTTTTATGGATTCTTTTTCTAACCCCTGACATAGGGCTGTCAGCCACCACCATCAACTTTGTTCTTGCAAACGTTACACGTCTTTTTAACATCTAAAAACAAAGCAAATGACAAAACGAACGATTGACCCCTGGGGATGGGGTGAGAAAACAAATTCCGCACAGGCAGTAGAAGTAACCCAGGTGGAAGGAACACTTTATTGCTCCGGGCAGGTGGCAATAGACACTAACGGAATGCCGAGTAATGCCGATATGCGCTCCCAACTGAGCCAAACTATTCAGAACCTGGAACAACTGATCGGCGAATCCGGCTACGAATGTAAAAACATCGTACGCCTGAATATTTATACCACGTCGACACAGGATTTTTTTACGACCTGCATGGACGTTTATGTGCCATTTCTTCAAAAGCATGGTATTAAACAAGCTACTACATTACTGGAAATGAAAGGCCTTTTTGCAACTTTGACAGTGGAATTGGAGGCTACCGTAGTAAAATGACATTCATTAGAAGAACTAGCATATATCCGCTATGGGTAATTCTGGAAACAGAGGGACTTTTTAAGTTGGCTTAAAAGGACGAATGATACCGATCAAAGCCGCCGGGCTAACAAACAAAAAACCCGCCGAAACCTGAGTTACGGCGGGTTTAAAAAAGCTACTATTTAAGTATGTTTAATAAGGGAAAATGGCCGACTGGCTCTGATTGCCCACTGTCCATGTAAGTTTACCATAATAAGACCCATTACCCGGGCAGGCCGTGGAATCTCCTTTTATATCTAAACCGAACAGGATATCCGCCCTAATGCCGGGTTCTACATATTCCAATTGTCCCTCCGTAACCCTGAAATCGCAATCCTGACGTATGACTATCGGCTGTAGTGTTGCGGTGGTGAAGCTACGACCAAAACGATTGATGCCCCATTCTGTAATCATAGTACTGGTTCCGTCAGTATGCGTACCGGATAACTTAATCACTATACCGTTTTCGTAAGAAAAGACTCTTTTACGGGCAACCTGCCAGGTACGCTTGGTACCATTATCGTATGTGATCTCCATTCCCTATCTGGCAATAGTATGCACAATGGTCTGCAACGAAGCTAGATTTCTTGAAAGACCGCCACTTACATTGGTGTAAGTCTGGGTTCCGTTCAACACGACGGATTTGCCATCTGCCACCCTTACAATTTTCAGGTTGCTTA
>JACMJX010000083.1 GCA_014380425.1 Chitinophagaceae bacterium
TTGAGGTCTATTATGATTTCCATGTCTCTGATTTTTGGTACGTTCAGTAAAGATGCCGCAAGTATATTACCTGAATATTATGAGTTTGTTAAAATGAGTTTTGTGTGAAATACTGTTAACTAAAATCGAATGTTCTGGAGAATGAATCCTTCTTAACGTTTCGTGTAGCAGCACTTTGGAACCATGCAATGTCTCAACTACTAAATTTATTTTTATGATGAAATTTTACGGACTTATTTTAGTGATTATGTTCTCCAGTACACTTAGCGCGCAGATCAACAAAGGAGCCATTTTGCTCGGTGGCCAACTTTCTTACTCCAAGAGCGATTATGAAGAGGACCGAAATACGAATAACACGGAATCAGGTCAATTTTCTGTATCTATTGGAAAGGCATTTAAAGAAAATACCGTAGTGGGTATCAGTCTTGGATTCAGTCCATTTGAACAAAAGCAGGTTTTTCCAGGGTTTGACACGGTTAATAACGAGTACAATACTTACAACGCGGGTGTTTTTATCAGAAAGTATAAGAACATCACTAAAAGTTTCTACTTTTTTTCTCAGCTAGATGGCACAGTAGTTATCGGGAATGGAACCCGGAAGTTCGGAAATAATACTGCAGAAGCCAAAACGAAACAAAGAGGAGGAACGCTGTCGGTGACACCAGGGTTATCGTACCAGGTACTGCCCAAGCTTCAACTTGAATTATCGCTCCCGAACATTCTTGGGTTACAATATTTTAAGACTACAGTAGAATCGGATGTTTCCCGTGTTACCGATTCGGAAACAGAACTAATTGGATTTCAGTCAAATTTCGATACCAATTCTCTTCTTGGCAATCTTGGTATCGGCTTTCGCTTTATACTTTAATTAGTTACCCGTTTTATTTTTAACGTTACATGTACTTTACAGGTATGTAAAGAAAACTTCCTTTGCCGATCATTTCCGGATGATGCCATAAGATGGTTTCTTTGCGGAACATGATAAAAGTGGGAACCGCGCTTACTTTAAATGTTTGCGCGGTTCTTACTTTTTTATGGAGATTGATCTTACATTTATTTACGAAATCACGCTTGCATCTCTTTCATTATTGCAAGAATACAATCCGGTTTATGGTCTTGCTATTCCAGATAGCCTTATAGCAGCTAAAGCATTGGAAACAAGGGTTCCTTTGTTTACGTATAATTTAAAAGAATCTGCATCGGGTACGGAAAAGATACTGTCGGCCTGTTCACGGTTCGGTTGAAGGGTTTCCGAATGCTGTAGGGAATTCAGATTCCAGCAATTCCGCAGAAGGTGTAAGCAACGCTACGAGTTTACCTGTTACTCAGCTGGCATATTTTTTTTATGAGTAATGAAAAGCCGTTATGGAAAATTTACCGACAACCGATATAGATGCAAGAGCCAAAGAAGAGAGCCTGGACACACCATTAGATATGGATCAGGCAGGAGATAAAAACTCTACCAGCGCCCAGATGAATAAAGAGCGGCTAGGTCAGGACGTTACGTATATCGTTCTGCCTGATGTTGCCGATATTCCCGGTCAGGAGCATATCAGTACTGCCGGGCTGCCTGGTGAGATGGCCGATACTACGATTTCGTCGGACGACGAAGAAGGGATTCGCGATGGAAAGGATTTGCTCGAGGAGAAGGAAGAAGACGATTTACAAATAGTGATGGGTACAGAGGCGGATGTAACGAGTGAAGATCTGGCCTTGCTGGGCGCAAGTGATCAGGATATGGATATGGGTGACGCCGGGTTGTTACTCAAAGAAGGCCTTGACGATACCGATAATGACGGTTATCCTTTGAATGAAGCAGCGGTAGGCATGGATGCCACAGGTGAGGATCTCGATATGGACGACCAAGATGCGAACGATCCCAGCCAGGATGCGATGGGTCAGGATGATGAAGAGAACAGTTATTACAGCCTTGGTAATGAGGATAATGATCCGATCGAGGAAAGGTCTTGATCGTGTGATACTGTAAGACGTTTATAAATGGCTCTTACAATTAGTACATTTTACGGAACAACCCGCGTCATTCCACCAATGGAATCTCCCATTGCCAAGTGTTCAAACATTGTGAACGATGGGGTTCTAACTCCAAGGCCGTGGGAGATTTTGAAGCAGGCGCGCTGTGCGCTGTAAGTTCGATGTGTTGATGCGCCTGCTCCAAAATGACATGAGTGGTGCGCTTGTGAATAACTCTTACGGTTGTGAAAGATAGGTACAAGCGGTTGCCGAAGTTACTGTTAATGAATTAAATTATATTGGATCAGGCAAGACCCAGTTTGATTCTTGTACCGGCTTTTGCCGAAGCATAAATAGCATCTATAATTTTGAGATCACGCAATCCCTCTTCTCCGTCTACTGGCACAATGGGCACTTTGTCAGCCAGGATGATGCCGGCCATTTCATCCATTTGAATGGTCTGATGCGCGATATGCGGTTGAGTGAGCTCGCCTTTATGGGTGCGTCCTTTGATAGGACCGTAGCCTGTAGAGGGTAGAAGTTCTGCGAATCCTTTGTCACCATTTAAAAAGAAGCGATCCAGATGATTCATATTGTAGGTGGACAAGCAGGATGCCACTGCCCCTCCGGGAAATCCTAGCTGAAACTGAATGGTTTCGTCTACCCCTTCGCGGAACGTGGCAATGTCTGTTTTCGTCTCTTCAGCAGTTACCCAAACTGGTTCTTCTCCGATCATGTAGCGGGCACCATTGATTGCATAGATGCCAATATCCATTAGCGCTCCTCCACCTGCCAACTGCTTGTTCAATCTCCATTGACTGGTGTCGGTTAATTTAAAACCCGACAAGCCCTGGAAGAACATTATCTTACCCAGTTCTCCGGCTTTGCGCATACGAATTACTTCCAGTGTTTTGGGTTCGAAGTGCATGCGATAGCCTACCAGCAGTTTCACTTTGGCGTTCCGGCAGGCATCTATCATTTCCTGGCCTTCTTTTGCATTGACTGCCATCGGCTTTTCGCAGATGACGTGCTTACCGGCTTTTGCTACACGCAGTACCTGATCGTGGTGCAAGGCATTGGGGGTAATTACATATACGGCATCGATATCGGGGTTGTTTCTGACCTGATCGAAGTTTTCATAGTTGTAACAATTTTTATCAGGGATGTTATACTTGCTCTGCCAGTTTTTTATTTTGGAGGGTGTACCGCTTATAACGCCTGTCAGCTTCGCCATCTTGCAGGCTTGCATAGCTTCCGCCACTCTTGTTCCATAACTGCCCAAACCCATGATCGCTACCTTTAATACAGGGCCATCATAAGGTGGGTTGTACACCGTGTTACTTTCTGCGGATGCATCTAACGGTAAAAAAGGAAAGGTGATAGCTGCAGCAGAAAGCGTTTGTAAAAAATTGCGACGTGAGTTCATTTGCTAAGTTTTAAGTTGTTCTCCTTAATATTTATTACCCAATTTATTACCTGTAACGAAATGGTTAGATGGCGTACGTTTTAGCGGTTCACTGATATACATTCAAATATAAAGAGATTTAAGACAAGAGCATCTTATGCCCTATCCTTACTTGTTTCTTGTTCTCCATATATTGTTTCCTGTTTCCGTTGTTGTTTTCGCTATTTGTAAAGGTTTTCAAAGGGCAGACCGGTCTTTTTCTTTGTCCTTATTACCAGTACTTCTCTTCTGGCTTGGTAATAGCGCCTTTTCCATTTTGGCCTCCCCGAATGCATTAAGGTATCATGTATTTCCGCTGATGGTACTGTTTACTTTCACGATCCTGATATTTCAGCTGTTAGTACGCTTACGGTTAAGAAGCGAGCAATAATATTTAGTATTTATTACTAACTATTTTATCAATTCAAATTATTCTCCTATATTTGTATCGACATATCAAACCGGTTATTCCATTGAGCCTTATCCTTTTAGTGTTCTAATTGAAGTGCAATCAGTTATGGTAATACCCTGCTATTCTTAGCAGGGTATCGGTATATGTTCAAGCCGTTGGCTGTTACGCGTAGCTGAGCGTTCTAATGCTTTAAGCTTTATTATAGCAAAATCTAACAAGATTGGTAGGTAAATGCGCCTATTGGCTTTTATTTAACAAAATAGCACCTATCCTTTCAGGTAATTTCTGTATCTTATGCTATTAAATAGAACGATCATGAACCTTTTATTATCACTTTTAGAATTGTTATTGGGTAGCAGGGATTATCCTGGTGGATATGCGCTTATTCCTATACCTGTCAGAAAATAAATTACAATTGATTCAAAAGGAGCGTTGCATTTATTGTAGCTCTTCTTTTTTTTTGTTATAGCTGTATTCATTCGTACCCGAGTTTATGGAAAGATATTTGAAGTAGTTATTTAAACTAAAAGGAATACAGCCATGAAAAAACTCGATAATAAAGTTGCACTGATAACCGGGTCGGATTCAGGCATAGGAAGAGCGATAGCAATCGAATATGCTAAAAGCGGCGCCAGTGTTATCATTTGTTATTATAGGGATGAAGAGGGAGGAAATGAAGTTCTTGGGCAAGTGAAACAATACCACGGGCGGGTGAGGCTGATTCAGCTGGATGTAAGCAACGAGACGGAGGTTGAAAGCAAGTTAGAAGACGTGATTAAGGAGTTTGGCGGGCTCGACATCTTAGTAAACAATGCTGCGGTAAACGGATCGGGTATTCCCGTGCATGATATGGATACAGCGGTATTCGATAAAACGATTCGTACGAATTTATATGGAACATTTTTTTGTAGCCGGAAATTTATCCGCCACAGGAAAAGGGAAGGAAAGCCGGGTAAGATCATTAACATTTCTTCCGTGCATGAAGAAATAAACGCCCCTGGAAACGCCGATTACAACGCATCTAAAGCAGGCATCAGGAACTTTATGCGGACACTGGCCCTTGAGGTAGCCTCCCTGGGTATTACCGTGAACAATATAGCCCCGGGGATGATACTCACCCCAATGAATCAAAGTGCTATCGATGACCCGGAAGTGCTCAAAAAGGCCGAACAGAATATTCCTTTAGGCCGCGCTGGTATGCCCGAGGAAATCGCCTATCTCGCGCTTTTTCTGGCTTCAGACGAAGCAAATTATGTAACGGGAAGCACTTATGCTATGGACGGTGGTCTTATGATCAATATCGGACAAGGAGCCTAGCGCTCCTGCTCTGTATTAAAATCAGTGAGCAGATAATGGGTAACACCCACGGCCTAGTGTTATAGTGGAGGTCGTTGCAATCAGAATTATTTCTTACGGCAGGCTTCGCTGCAATACTTTACTTCCTGCCATACTTTCTCCCATTTCTTCCTCCAGGTAAAAGGGCGCTGGCATACGATGCAGATCTTTGAAGGGAGGTCGGCTTTTTTAACTGCTTTATTATTACGTTTCATCCTTCAAGCTTATTACGTCCGGAAGTTTATCAGTTTTTGCATAAGTGAGACGGGCGATGCTATTGGTTGTATGATAGCTATCCAAACCCGAACAGGTAAGTGTTCCTGCTTTTTCAAGATTCAGAAAACCATCGGGCATCATGCACTGGTTAGGAAACGATACGTAAAGGATTTGAGCCAGCATGAGGATAGTACCATTAATACTCAGATCTTTTCGCTCCCTAAGCTCTGCTCCGATCTTTACCCTGCTTTCCTTTACATAAGGAGCCGCGAAATCTTGCAAGTATTCTTCCTCAAGACCAACCGCTTCAAATTCCGAGATATTGGAAGCATAGCGCGCAGAACACTGGTGCGCCTTTTTATAGAAATCTTCATGCACGTGATTGACGGTGAAAATTCCAGTGTCCATGATATTGGCAAGAGTATGTCTTTCAGCGGAATCTGGCCGCACAATAAAACCGAAGAGCGGCGGATTGGCTCCTATATGAAAAAATGAATTGAATATAGCGAGATTGGTAGTTCCTGCCTTGCTTTTGGTACCTATAAGTACCAGGCTTTTGAAGCCGCCGAGAGAATTTACGAGTGTTGCTCTATATCGTTGTTCCAATGCCATAATTTCCCCGAAAGTATAAGCTGTATTATTCATGCCGTGTTTGTTAAAGTCGGTCAGCGCCGTTTTCTCTTTGAAATAGCGTTATTGGATATAGTTCTCTGGCGTTTGCACCTGAAGCGTGTTATTTCCTCCGTACGCGTTTGAAGGTGCTTAGTGCTACAGGCTTCTACCCGCATGCGCCACAGCCGGTAGCTGCTGAACCTGAGCTGTTTTTTCATCAGCTTTCGCACCGCACTTTCGGAGAGCCCGAACTGAAATTGGATGGCTTCAAAAGGTGTACGGTCTTCCCACGCCATTTCCAGAATGCGATCAATAGTTTCCGAATCGAGGTTAGGTAAATTCATGCCTTAGAGAACTTTCTACAGTCCCTAATTTAGCGCGTTGAATTGCCAAACCGTATCTGTCCTCAAGCAGGTAAATTATGTTGATTGAGCAA